>DAOTAZ010000071.1:0-11914 GCA_035382965.1 Chitinispirillaceae bacterium
ACCGGAGCCATTGAGAATCCCATCGATACAAGATCATCTGATGAGGCGCAACAGACTTCTTCCACACAGGATCATCAAACTGACAAAGAAGATATCCTTCCTGAGCAGCCTGTTAGAAATATAGAAAGGCCTCAGAATTCTGGAGAAAAACCCAAGACTGCAAGTCCGGGAGCACCCCATCACTGGAAAGCAGGCCATGAAACCTCTGCCGCAGGCACAATGCCTTTCAGCATCCCCTTAACAGATCATAAAACCGGAATTGGTGATGGAAGTGATGAGGAAGAAGATTTTGATCTGTTCAGATATATTGGAGTGATGCTCAGACGGAAAAACATCATCATAGCCTCGGCTATCCTGATGACTCTCTTTTCCATTTTCCGCTATATAAACAGTGACAAGTACTACCTCGCAAGAGCACGCCTCCTTTTCCGTCCAGACAACCAGGAAATCATAGGAGAGCAGAGAACTATCCGTTTCTACGCAGACAGAGAGAAGCTTTTCAATACACACCTGGAGCTTCTGAAGTCAGGTACAGTACTTAAAAGAGTCTGTGAGAATCTTGATAACCGCATAGAGATACCCGCCATCCTGGAGGGGCTTACGGTAAAGCAGGGGGAAACCGCAGGAGAGAAGAACGATATCATCGAGTTGTCATATAAAAACCACAGTTCAGAGACAGCTAGAGATGTCATAAATGAGATCTGCAGGACTTACATAGACTACCGCAGGGATGTCAATTCTCAGGAAATCACCCGGCTTATTTACAAATTTGAGACACAAATAGGCAAACTGCAGTCAGTGCTGGATGCAAAAGAGAGTGATCTGAGAAAGTTCAAGGAAGACAACCGGATGGTGCAGCTTTCAAGTGAGACAAATCTTCTTATCTCCAAACTCTCGGACATGGAGCTTGAACTCCAGAAGACCCAGCTTCAACTGGTTGAGACAAAAGAGCGGATCACAGCACTGAATTCCCAGATCAGCAAACAGGAGCAGGAAGTTGTTCAGTCAATCACATATCATGACCCGTTTCAGAACAGGCTTTCGGCTCTGGAGCTCGAGCTGAACACTCTCTCTTCTGAATACAGCCCAGAGCATTACAAGGTGAAGATGCTCAAGCAGCAGATAGAGATGCTCAAATCAGCCGCTGCCGACAGCCTTAACAGAGAAGCAGCGAGCAGGACAATGGTTACAAACCCGATCCGCCAGGCGCTTCTTCAGGAACTGATTAATTTAACAATCGAGAAATCGGCGACAGAAACAAAGAGAACAGCACAGGAACAGATTATCGAGAAGCTCAATCATGAGCTTCTTGCCCTTCCCTCTTTGGAACAGAGATATGCCTATCTGCAAAGGGAAACAGAGTCGCAGTTGCAGACTCTGCGGCTGCTTAAAACCAAATATGAGGAAGCAAAGATCAGGCGTGACTCTCAGGAGTCGGATCTTAAGATCCTGGAACTTGCCGATACCCCGACAATAGCTATCTCAAGTGTTAAACTAAGCAGTATAGCAATAGGTTTTCTGATCGGAATTATTATCGGTATAGCACTGGCATTTCTGATTGAATATCTCGATCAGAGTCTTAAGGATCCTTCCGATGTCGAGAAGATTCTTGAACTGCCTCTTCTGGGCATTGTCCCTCTTTTGGACCCAGACGAGACTGTGGCAGAAAAAGGAGGGCTGCCGAAAAATCTGCTGGAACCATTCCGGGCGCTCAGGGCTAATCTTAAACATATAGCGGCAGCCAATAACCTCAAGACTTTTATTATCTGCAGCGCGGTCAAAGGTGAAGGAAAAACCACCCTTGCCTCGAACCTCGCGATCACATTTGCCCTTGACGGTAAGAAAGTGATACTGATCGATGCGGACCTGAGACGTTCGCAACTGCACTCCATGTTCGACATTCCAAAACAGAAGGGTTTTTCCGATTACCTGTTGTCGACTACGGAGCTCGATGATATTATCAAGCCCACCAGATTCGAGAATCTTTCAGTGATCACCTCCGGAGATCGTCCGGACAGCCCCGCGGAACTGCTTGGAACAGTACGTTTTGACATGATGCTTCAGGAGATAAAAAGCAGGGCTGATGTCATCATTTTTGATTCACCCGCACTGCTTCCTGTCAGTGACACACTGATTATGGCCCCGAAAATGGACTGCTGCATAACTGTTGTAAGGACTCTGTATTCTCCTGTCAAGGCAGCAAAACAGGCGAAGAATCAGTTGAGAAGAATCGGGTGCAAGCTTTTCGGTTCTATACTCAATGGAGTTTCACACTCCCGCGGCTATTATCCCTACTATGGATATTACGGCTACAATGCTTATAAATATTCATATAATGATGATCACGATGTCCGGGGTTTTTCAATAAGAAAGATAGGTCTGAATTTTGAAAACTGGTTGAAACGCAAGCTGAGTTCATCCGCTTTTTCAATGCCCGGAATGATAAACTCCACAGGTTCTTTTCTGGAGTATCTTTCCAGGAAAAAGACAACCTGGGTACTCCTTATTATCATGTTAAGCCTTACGGGTCTTCATTTCTGGTATCAACTGACAAATAAGCAGACTTTTGAAGAAGACTTTCAATACATGGGTGTCAGCGGTCAGAACGCAGACGATATGAGCGTGCCCATAACAAGTGAGCACTCTGACAGCGGAGTTTCTTCGATTGATCTCAGAGACAGTGTTGCCCAGTGGATAGGCGCATTGAGTGAAAAAAACAGAGCAAGATACCTCTCTTTCTATGATACAATTAATTTCAGTTATTCAGGCGGGAGTTTCCGGGAATGGATACAGGAATTTGAGAAGAATGACAGGAGCAGAAAGCCCGGATTTTCCGTTCGTCTGGAGAAAATTATCGAGCAGACAAGCAGAGGAAATAAAAAGGAAATTCTGGCCGAGATCTCAGAGATTTCCGGAATTGACACACTGCGTTATGGCCTCCTTTCTCTCTGGCAGTCGGGGATGGATGGCTGGAGAATTGTGGAAGAGAAAAAAGTCAGCAATCAGGAATGATTAACGCGCTGACTTAATAACCTTTATCAAGGCGGCTTATCATGTCAAGAAAATCCAGGCGAAGAAAGATTGCTTTTCTTGTGTATGCCTTTCTTGTCTCTGTGATTCTATGGCAGAGTTTTTCCTTGATAAAGTATACCCGCTCATCAGGAAAGATAAAGGGACTTAAGACTTTTCAGGTCACTGTTGATGGAAATGTGAGGAGACCCGGCCTCTACAGTGTGCCTGAAGGGACCACCCAGTTTGAGATACTCAAGATGGCCGGGGTACGCCCAACCTCAAATCTCTCATCCTTTAACCTCTCCAGCCAGATAAGCGAAAACGCGAGGCTGGAAGTGGGAACTCTCGATAAGCCTGCAGGCGCAACACTTGCCGCACGTCTGGAGTTTTATTTCGGCGAGCTCAATGTGATCAGTTCTGACGGGCGCAACAGGCCGGTTAATGACAGGATGGAGATCACATCCGGAGACCGGGTATTGACCGAGGCATCGACCCAGGCAGAAATCTCCTTTGGAGCTTTCTCCAGAGTTGACATTGACAATTATTCGGAACTGGTATTTGACAAAATCGGCTCTTTGGAAGACGAAAAAAAGGTAACTGAGCTGTATCAGAAATCCGGTTTATGCTGGTACACTACGATGTACACGGACAGCAAAAATGAGGTATTCAGGGTATTTACACACTCTGCTGTAGTGACAGTTGGAGGAAGAAATGCGGATTATCTGATAGAGGTGCAGAATGATATTGTCCAGATAAACCTCAGTGACGGATTACTGCTGGTGGAGAGAGCAGGCGGCGGTGAGGCGATGAACATGATTTCAGGACAGAGTGTCACTATCTACAAGGATGGACGTCCATTCCAGGTTTCCAGATTGACAGCGGAAGTCAGCGCGAACGAGCGGTTTTCCCGTCTCTCCAGTGAGAAAGTCAAACACATGAAACGTCTCGTGCCGATGAACTTTCTTTTCTGCGGTGTTCCACCTGTTTTCTTCCTCGTAAGCCTTCAGTACGAAAGCGGAAATATCTTCGTTGTAAGAATACCCCCGGCACTTCTTATCGAACAGTTCACGCAGAATATTTCGACATTAAGTGAGGCATTTCTTTTCGGCGGTCCATCTTTTGTCAGCACATTTGTAGAGCGTATTTTTGATATCCGTATTTCAAATTACGCCGTACTCGATAAAGGCGATGTACTGAGAATCGCAGATATACTGGGAGGAATCCCTGCTGTATTGGATCCTAAAACTGCCGCATCCCTGAATGTTTCATCCGGACAAAGCCGGCTCAGCGGAACATCTCTGGGGCTTTACCTTGCTGGTGATGCAGATAATGGAAAGAGGCAAACAGAGGTTCTTAAAAGCATCATCAATGAATTTCGTACCCGAAAAGCCGTGCTTACCGCGATTCTCGCTGATCAAATATTGAATGGTACCGAAACTAATATTACTGCATCGGAAGTAATGGATCTGTACACAAGATTTATAGAAAGAAAAGGCTGGGAATTCAGGGACAGGGTGATGCCAATCCGTATGGTGGAACGTCGTTCCAAGGTTTGTTACGATCCTGTATTAAACGACTGTAAAATTCTATTGAACTCAAATGAATAACAAAACTGTTCTGGTAATTGGTTCGGGCGGCCAGCTTGGCTCCGAGATGATAAAGTTTCTCAGGAAAGCCGCATACTCTGTGGCAGGTGTTGATTATCCTCAGATCGACATCACAAACAGAAAATCTGTGCGTGAGTTTGTTAATCAGATCAAACCATGGTGCATAATTAACTGTGCCGCATTTACAGCAGTTGACGATTGCGAGTCACACCCCGACACCGCATTTGCTGTAAACGCCAGGGGACCTGAGAATCTGGCAATCAGTGCCGAGGAAAACGGGGCTCTTCTGGTGCATATCAGTACCGACTATGTTTTTGACGGCAAGAAGAGTGTGCCCTATATAGAGTCGGATATTACAAACCCTATGACTGTTTACGGGAAATCCAAGCTTGAGGGTGAACGTCTGGTGGCAGAAAACTGTTCGAGACATCAGATTTTCCGCATCGCCTGGCTCTACGGTCTCAACGGGAATAATTTTGTCAAGGCTATTAGAAACGCTGCAATAAAGAAGAAGACGTCTGGAGAGCCTCTCAAGGTGGTAAACGATCAGACCGGTACTCCCACCAGTGCAATCGAGGTCTGCCGTCAGGTATTGAATTGTCTCGAGAGCGGTCAATATGGCATTTTTCATAGTACCTGCGAAGGTTCATGCACCTGGTATGATTTTGCACGGGAGGTACTTGCAAGTTCCGGGATCGATGTAGAGCTGCTGCCCTGCACCACTGAGGAGTTTCCCAGACCTGCTCCCCGCCCCCGCTTCAGTGTGCTGGAGAACGCCAGACTAAAGAGCCTGGGGCTCAATACCATGCCGGACTGGAAAAAAGCATTCGCGAATTTCATCGAAGACGAAAAGAAAGCGGAATAAAGAATGAAAACGATACTTGTGACCGGAGGAGCCGGGTTTATAGGCTCCAATTTTATTCTCTACCTTCTTGAGAAGAATAAAGACTGCAGGGTAGTAAATCTCGATGCTCTGACATACGCGGGTAACCCCGAAAATCTCCGCCCGGTCGAGAGTGACCCCCGTTACCTTTTTGTAAAGGGCGATATCTGTGACAGCGGACTTGTGAGTAATCTTTTCAAAGAGCATGATTTCGATTCTGTTGTGCATTTTGCCGCTGAATCGCATGTTGACAGAAGTATTACCGGTCCTGAGCAGTTTGTGAAGACAAATGTGCTTGGCACACAGGTTCTGCTTCAGGCGGCGAAAACAAACTGGGAGGGGAAGTATGAGAGGAAGAGATTTCTTCATATTTCCACGGATGAGGTCTATGGAACACTTGGTCCTGAGGGATTTTTCCGTGAGGATACGCCTCTTGCCCCCAACAGCCCCTATTCGGCATCAAAAGCGGGAAGCGACCTTCTGGTGCGCTCCTTTTTTGAAACTTACGGTTTTCCATCACTGATCACCCGATGTTCCAACAACTACGGTCCTCTGCAGTTTCCGGAGAAGCTCATTCCTCTGACAATTACAAACGCCCTGCGTGATCTTCCGCTTCCGGTTTATGGTGACGGCAAAAACATAAGAGACTGGTTGTTTGTAAAGGATCATTGTGCCGCCGTGGAACTCGTTCTCAGGGAGGGAGTGCCGGGCCGGGTTTACAATATCGGAGGGAGCAACGAGTGGCAGAATATCGATATTGTGAAACTGATCTGCACTGAGCTTGGCAAGCCCCACAGTCTCATCACATTTGTCAAAGACAGACTCGGTCACGACCGCCGGTACGCAATCGATGCCACACGGATCAGAACAGAGCTCAACTGGTCCCCGTCGGTTTCCTTCGAGCAGGGGATTAAGGAGACTATACGCTGGTATTGCGAGAACCGGGGGTGGTGGGAGAGGCTTTTGGTAAGGTGAGGGGACGACAGCACGACAGCACGACAGCACGACAGCACGAAACATGAGGGTACGACAGTACGACAAGATGACATTACGACGGCACGAGGGCACGCAGGAGAATTGACTTTTGACATGAGAACATATTCGCCTTTGTCATTTCAACGAGTCTGCGGGAAGAAATCTTTTTAATTGTGAAGTACCTTTAAGCCTTTTTCCATTCACACATACTCTGCTTTCCCTTCCTCGGTTTATTAACTAACACGAATACTTCACATTCAATATTCATTAATAAGCAAAACATGGATGGTATGAACTGTATGGACAGGATACCTCACCCTTCCCCATCGTGTTTTCATGCTCGCGTTTTGTCGTAGTGTCGTTTTGTCTGTTCTGCCGTGCCCTCGTATTTTCGTACTCTCGTACCCTCGTGTTGTCGTAGTGTCGTTTTGTCGTCCCTCGTCCCTTGGCACACCATTTGAACTCCCAACAGTTAACTCCTCTCTAAAGGGGCAGAATGATGAGAACTGTGAAAATCTGCGCTCTGCTTTGCCTTCTGATATTTTCTGCTAATGGAGAATATTTCGGACGAAACAAGGTTCAGTACGATGATTTCGACTTCAAGGTATTAAACACCAATCAATTCAGGATCTACTTTTATCCATCGGAGGAGAGTGCTACCAAAGAAGCAGGGAGGATGCTGGAGCGATGGCATAACCGATTTAAGATGATCTTTGACAGGACTCTTCCCAAAAGGCAGCCTGTTTTAATCTATGCCAATCATGCCGATTTTCAGCAGACAAATGCTATCAGCGGTCTTATCCCAGAGGGAACCGGGGGTGTGACCGAGGGCTTGATGAACCGCATAATTCTTCCTCTTACCGGAATCGGTTCAGAAAACGACCATGTTCTGGGCCATGAGTTAGCCCATGCCTTTCATTACAATATCATAAAGGAGAGTCCTGCAGGGATAGGAGGCGGACAGCAGATCCCATTGTGGTTCATCGAGGGGATGTCGGAGTATCTGTCGATCGGATCATACTCACCATTGACAGCGATGTGGATGAGGGATGCTGTGCTTTCCAACGATATTCCATCCTTTTCGCAGATCAGCAGAAATACAGAGTATTTCCCCTACCGTTACGGGCATGCTATCTGGGCGTATATCGGAGGGACTTATGGTGATCATGTGATAAGCCCTCTCTTTCATGCCACGCTTAAGCAGGGATGGTATCCGGGGTTTAAAAGTGTTCTTGGAATAAGCGTAGATTCTGTTTCCGCGGGATGGCAGAGGGCAATCAGGGAAAAGTTCTCATCGGATACTGCTGAACGAACACTGCCCTCAAAAACAGGGACTCCTGTTATAAGCGAGGGAAGCACCAATCTCTCGCCTGTAATAAGTCCTGACGGGCGCTATATTGCTTTTCTCTCTACAAAGGATCTCTTCTCGATAGATCTTTATCTTGCAGATGTAAATACCGGGAAAATCATGAAGAGGCTTGTGGGTGCGGAGACCGATCAGCATTTTGATGCTCTGCGATTTATGTCATCGTCGGGCACCTGGTCTCCAGACGGGGAGCAGTTTGCATTTATAGTATTCAAGGACGGGGACAATGCAATTGCGATTCTGGATATAAAAACCAGGAAAGTAACCCGCACATTCAAACTAAAAGATGTCGATGAAATAGCACATATCGCCTGGTCACCCGATGGGAAAAAGCTTGCAATTTCCGGAACATCGGGAGCGATAAGTGACCTTTACACCTACGACCTTGAGACATCCGCACTGCGTCGTTTAACAAACGACAGGTACGCCGAACTGCAGCCGTCATGGTCACCCGATGGCAAATGGATTGTTTTCGCGACTGACAGGGGCTATCCAACAAATCTCGACTCGCTCAAATTCTCCCCCTTAAAAATAGGTATTATAAATACCGAAGGGTGCTGCATAAGAGTGATAAGAATGGCTGAGTGGGTAAAGCATATAAACCCGCAGTATTCTCCCGATGGGAACAGCATTTATTTCGTAGCGGATCCTGATGGATTCAGTGATATCTACCGATACTCCCTTGAGACAAACCGGTTCTTCAGAGTAACTAAAACCGCTACAGGTATAAGCGGTCTGACAGAGATCTCCCCTGCTATCTCTGTAGCCATGAAAAGCGGGAAAACCGTATTCAGCATTTACGACAGAAAAGGTTATAAGATCCACAGTCTTGATTCCACACAGACAGAAGGGGAACCGTTTACACCAGACAAACAGGACTATTTAAAAACTGTAAAACTGCCCCCGATGAAATCTGAAAACTCCATAGTTGATGATTACCTGGGGAAGAGTTCTGAGGGGTTAGTTGAGGAGAGCCGTTTCTCCATAAAAAACTATAATCCCAGACTGGGTTTACTCTATGTGGGTCAGCTTTATGCCGGACTCTCAGCCGATCCTCTTGGAGTGGGAGTCGGTGGAGGAGTTTCATTTCTTTTCAGTGATATTTTAGGGGATCATCTTCTTGGTCTGGGGGCACAGATAAACGGGAGCCTGAGAGATTTTGGTGCTGAGGGATTTTACCTTAACATGGACCGACGCCTTAACTGGGGCCTGGTTCTGAGCCGGATCCCTTATGCATCCACATTTACAGAAATTGAAAGAGATACAGCAACGGTTGACGGAGAGGTAAGAGATGTACAGAAAGTCACCTTCACGGATCAGAGAATATTTGACAACCAGATCGGTTTATTAGCCGCATACCCCCTTTCCTCCAACCGGCGCTTTGAGTTTCAGGGATCATACACCAGGATCTCATACGATTACCAGAGCGAGGAGGTATATGCCCTGTCCGGAAGAATTATCCGGCGCAGAAACAGTTCTCTCGATGAACCCACATCGCTTAACCTTTTCAGGACTTCCGCCGCATACGTGGGAGATTTTTCCAATTTTGGTTTTACAGGTCCTGTCACCGGAAGACGATACAGGTATGAACTTGAGCCTACATCGGGATCTCTCTCCTTTCTCACCGTCCTCGCCGATTATCGTCAGTACTTCCTGATGAACCCATTTACGCTTGCATTCCGTTTCTTCCATTACGGGCGATATCTGAGAGATTCCGAGAGTGATCGTCTGTCACCTCTTTTCCTGGGATATGAGACCTGGGTGCGGGGGTACAGTTATTACTCCTACAATCTCCGTAACTGCTCATCGTCTGACAACTATGCCGACTGCCCCGAGTTTTCTCGTCTTATCGGCTCGAGAGTGGGTGTTTTCAATGCGGAACTGAGACTTCCCCTTCTGGGAAATGAACAGTTCGGACTTATTAATTTTCCATATCTTCCCATGGACCTGGTCGCTTTTCTGGATGGAGGAGTGGCGTGGTCGAGGGGAGAGATCCCGGTACCGAAATTGATTCATAATACCAGGGAGCGTGTCCCGGTTTTCAGTGCCGGTGCAGCGACACGAATCAATATCTTCGGCCTGTTAGTGCTTCAGATCTACTACGCCTACCCTTTTCAGCGCACAGACAGAGGCGGAAACTGGGGATTCCTTTTCGCCCCGGGATGGTAAAAGCAGCTTTCCTCTCATGCTCCTCCGGCTCAGCCTCGTACAAAATGTATTTTTGCAAAAAAGGCGGACATATTAAGGGCCGTCTTTCTGTTTTTTCGATCTGGAGGATATTTTGTACGAGATTACGTCCGAAGCACATTTTTCCGCTGCTCACAGGCTGCTCAACTATGATGGGCCCTGTGAGAATCTTCATGGACATAACTGGCAGGTAAAAGCATCTGTCAAATGCTCCGACCTTGATTCTGCAGGAATAGGAATAGATTTCAAGATACTCAGAAGCAATCTGAAGGAAATTGTCAAGCAGTTTGACCACAAGGATCTAAACGTCGTACTGAAACAGGAAAACCTCAATCCATCATCTGAAAATCTCGCCCGGTACATCTTTAAGCAGCTTAAGGAAAAGCTTGAGGGATCCGGTTGTATGGTTTCCCGCGTAGAGATCTGCGAAACACCGGGAAATTGCGCAGCGTATTATGAGTGAACTGGCGGTATGTGAAATTTTCAAGAGCATTCAGGGAGAGTCATCCTTCACTGGATATCCCTGTTCTTTTGTCCGCCTGGCAAACTGCAATCTCTCCTGCAACTGGTGTGATACCAGGTACGCACAATCAGAGGGTGTACCGATGAGCTCAGGGGAGATAATCGAATCTGTACAGAAACACGGAACAAAGCTTGTTGAAATCACAGGAGGAGAGCCGCTGCTTCAGGAAGCAACTCCTCAACTCTGCAAAAGTTTTCTTGGCTCAGGCTTCACTGTGCTGGTTGAGACAAACGGAAGTCAGGATATTTCAGTACTTCCGGAGGGCTGCCGGAGGATCGTAGATGTCAAATGCCCTTCGAGCGGGGAGGCCGGTTCGTTTCTTGAGAGTAATTTATCCTCTCTTACCGGTAATGATGAACTCAAGTATGTAATTTCCGATAAGCATGATTTCGACTGGGCTGTAGTGCATCTGACAAGCAGAAATCTTGCTGGCCGGCTAAGGATTATTTTTTCGCCCAATACGGGGTCACTCAGTCCCGCAGAGTTAGCATCGTGGATACTTGAAAGCGATGTTCCTGTGGTTCTGGGTCTTCAATTACACAAGATAATCTGGGGGGACAGAAGAGGTGTTTAAAAAGGAGAGGGCTATAGTGTTGTTAAGCGGAGGGATCGATTCCGCGACCTGCTGTGCTGCCGCAAAAGAGGAGGGTTTTGATATCCTTGCAATGAGTTTCTCTTACGGGCAGCGTCATTGGATCGAGCTTGAATCCGCGCGCAAGGTCGCATCATTTTTTGATGCAGTAGAGCATAAGATTGTGGAGATAGATCTCCGTGCTTTCGGAGGAAGTTCTCTGACAGATACTATCGATGTCCCAAAGGGGCGAACTATCAAAGAGGGGCAGATACCCAACACCTATGTGCCGGCAAGAAACACCATATTCCTGTCATTTGCGCTGGGATGGGCTGAGGTCACCGGATGCCGTAACATATTTACAGGTGTAAACTCAGTTGACTACTCGGGATACCCAGATTGCCGTCCTGAATTTATCGAGGCTTTCCAGTGCATGGCAAATCTTGCTACCAGAGCTGGAGTTGAGGGAAAGATAATAAGGATACACACTCCGCTGATCAATCTGACAAAAGCACAGATTATCAGGAAAGGCACTGAACTGGGAGTTGACTATTCGATAACACACAGTTGTTATGATCCGTATCCTGACGGGAGCGCGTGCGGGCTGTGCGACAGTTGTCAGATAAGGAAGAACGGGTTTAAGGAGGCGGGGGTGGAGGATCCGACGAGGTATGGGAGTTGAGGGGACGAGAGTACGAAAAGACGACAGCACGACAGCACGACAGCACGACAGCACGACAATGCGACAATGCGACAATGCGACAATGCGACAATGCGACAATGCGACAAT
>DAOTAZ010000072.1:0-11861 GCA_035382965.1 Chitinispirillaceae bacterium
CTTGGCTTCTCCTTCTGATCTTCCGGAGAGGAAACATAGATAAGCGCTTCCATCCCCGGCCTGCTCCCGCGGCACTCTATAAGCCTGCGGGCAAACTGATTTCCGGCCACAGCACCGATCCTCTCCAGAGGAGATGAGGCGATCGGGAATTCTAAAACCTTTTTGTTGTCGATAGAAAGCGTGAAATGAACAGAGGGAAAAGGGATAGCTATCTGCTCGAAAAAGCGCATACATGCAAGCTGCTCACCCCTATGGGTTTTCATGAACTTTTTTCGTGCAGGCACATTGAAAAAAAGATCCCTTACAGAAACGGTAGTACCGCGGTTATGAGGACAGGGCAGAAGCTCATGAACCGCTCCCCCATCAGAACTGATCCTGAAACCGAGTCCGTCCTCCGAAGATGAACTCTCGACCTGAATCCTGCTCACAGCCGCGATACTCCCCAGAGCCTCACCCCTGAACCCCATGGTGGCAATAGAATAGAGATCATCGGCACTGCTGATTTTACTGGTAGCATGAGGAAGGAGGCAGAGACGAAGATCCTCTGAGGACATACCCTGACCGTTGTCGACAACCTTTATCAGGGAAAACCCGGCATCCTCCAGAAAAACATCGATTCTGGTAGCTGATGCATCGATTGAATTTTCGATCAGTTCTTTCAGCACAGATCCTGGCCGCTCAACGACCTCTCCAGCCGCGATCTTCTCCACAACCGTCTGTGGCAGTACTTTGATAGTGGTTGTATGTTGCATCTGTTTTGAGGCCAACTATTAGGAAGGTTCTCTTACATGTTCTGTCTGAAAACCAGCAGAACACGCTCTCAAGCACCTAAAAACCTGAAATTCTTATGCCAATAATATACTATATGTCTTTCTATTACAGGGGGAGAGGCTGAGATCAAAAAAGAGTAATTATGTGGAAAAAAGATGTGCGGAAGGGGGGACTCGAACCCCCACAGGCTTGCACCCACTAGGTCCTGAACCTAGCGCGTCTACCAGTTCCACCACTTCCGCAAAGAGCAAACAGCTAAATATATAATCTTTTCTCTTTTCATCAAAGAAGAATCTTAAAGCGGAACCGGCGAATTGAAAGTTCAGCTCAGGTATGTATGATGCTCCTGCTGGACTATGGCCTTAAATACGTTACCGTAGTCATTTGCGAACTGATCGAAAGGAATCGGCTTTTTGCTTGTGATCTCTTCCACCAGAGCAGTGACTCTCTCGTTTATTCCGGAACGCTGCATTGCATAAAGCTCAAGCATCCCCTCCACCAGCCATCCGGGCGTACCCAGACTCTCCATGATATGTCTGGCGGTATCCTGAGGAATATTTATATAACCGAAATGACTCCCCACAGCCTCTGTCAGAATATCCGCAACATCATCCATCGAAAGAGCAAAAGGCCCGGTAAGCTCATAGGTGTTTCCGAAATGCTCCTTCCCTGCCAGAATCACCTCCGATGCCACAGCAGCAACATCACGCACATCGATATAACTGACTTTAGCACCATTCATGGGGATATAGATAAGCCCTCCTGATGGCTGAATGAAACGCAGGAAATTCTGCATATAGATATTGGAACGCAGCACAGTATAGGCCACAGAGCTTGCCTCCAGATATTTCTCCACCCTCCTGTGCCATCTGCTGAACTGCGTACCCGGTTCCTGATCCGCACCCATGATTGACAGATACACAATGTGACTCACTCCGAAAAGTGAGGCGTGGTCGATCATGCGTTTAGCGTACTCGACCTGCTCTCTGGCATAAGGGGTAACCAGAAACAGAGTCTCTATTTCCTGAAGAGCACGGTCGATTGTAGCAAAATCTTCATACTCAAGTTTCGCCAGTTCCACTCCGGTCATCTTTAACAAATCGGATTTATCTTCTTTATGAACCCCCGCACGCACATCTTTGCCTCTCTGCACCAGGTTTCTTATAAGGACCCGCCCTACGTAACCTGTAGCGCCGGAGATAAGAATTTTAGCAGCCATAAAAACCTCCCTGAATCTTTCTCTCTGAAGACAAAGGGTCTCATAAAAACTACGCCCTCAGAAGGGGGCATATTGGAGCGGAATGGATTATTGAGGGATATGTTTCAGGCTGCAAGTCTCCTGCGGATCTCTTCTGCATAGTCACGGGCAAAATCGATGAAGAGAATCGGTTCCGCACGGGCAACCACCTCCTCGGCAGAACTGATAAGAGATGCCTGTCCCGATGAGAGCAGTTTGAGATATTCAAGAATCATCCCGACCCTTTCACGAGGATAGATTTTCCTGAGATTCTCTTCGGCAGTACTCTCCGGCACATCCACATAGCCTATCTTTACCCCGCTTACCTCTGAGAGCCTTGAGGCAACCTGATGCATGGAGAGAGCTTCTTTACCGGTGAGATTGTAGGTTTTGTAGTAGTGATGAGCTCCGGGAAGAAAGATATCTGCAGCCACAATCGCCACATCCCTGGCATCGATATAGCTCACCTTCGCCTCACCCATGGGCAGATAGATCATGCCGGTAGAGGGCTCGATTAGAGAAAGGATAGTCTGCATCAGACAGTTCGGACGCAGAATTGTGTAGGGTATCGATGAATTACGGATAAGGTCTTCGGCCTGACGATGAAGTTTTATGAGGGGGCCTCCACAGGAGGGATTCTCGCATCCCAGAAGCGAGACATAGACTACCTGTTTGATTGAGAAATCACGCGCCACTTCCATCGATGATTTAACATAGGAGAAGAGATTCTCATCTTCAGGGGTAAGAAGAAAAAGGGCGCTTATCTGGTTAAATGCCCTCTCTATGGAGAGTTTGTCGCTGAAATCAAACGGCACTCTCTCCACTACCGCGCTGTAGTGGCCGGAGCGGAGCCGCTGAGGATTATGACAGGCGGCACGGCACTTAACCCCCATCTGCCCCAGACGTTCAACAAGGAAATTACCGACAGTTTTGTCGGCTCCCATAATGAGGATCTTCTGCATATTACTCCTTCTTTTCAGGCACTCCTGGTCACATCGTGCAGGTTATTTCTTTCGGGTGGCACTGATGAAATATCGTTGATTTTGGGGATATCTCTCAGAGAGAGTGAAAGATCGTACTCTTTAAGAAACACATCCTCACAATCTGCAAGGGAGTATCGCACATGGTCGGGAATTTCGGAACCCACAAGATAGCTTCTTACCGGTTTTCCCTGGGCCAGATGACGACGAACCCAGTTGCGGTATTTTAAGATCTGCCCGCTGGAGGCATCATGGAAATTGTCCCCCTCAACTTTCACCACTACAAAGGTCCCGTTCTTATCCAAAGCCAGGATATCCACCGGACCGAAATCTGAGGGATAACCTACCCCGTCATTACCGAACACATCGACATAAAGTTCGAGTCCCTCTTCGATGAGGTATAGATGTTTTGCGAGGTAGGCGCGAAGCTGCCTTGCCTCCAGGTACCCTCCTCCTACACTTAAGGGTTCCTTACGGTCGGATGCGGCCTTTTTCACCTCCCGCACAAAGAGTACCCCCTTTTCATCCTGGGCTATCTCCCACTCCCCATGGATACGGGGATCATACATCTCGAGCTTGCCGGTTGCAGGACGGAAGAGAAAATCGTAGATGTCACAGCAGCGCCTGGGAGTGCTGTTTTCCTTGTAGTGGACACGGGACTGATGATTTACGGTACAGATTATGATCTGATTGAGAATCGTATTGACATTTACACCCGGATAATGTTCCAGAATCCAGTCCCGGACCGCCAGATTCGTTGTCCTGTTCCCATGAACCTCCACAGCCTCTTTTATCATCTGCCAAACCAAGGGCTTCGGCTGATTTTCCATCTGTTTAACCCCTTTCCTGCCAGATTCAACTAAGCCCCCAATCGGAAAGACTAAAGAGAGGGCTCCTTGAGAGCAGAAACTTGCAAATAGCAGGCCACAAGTGTTGACTCAGAGAGTGGCAGAACTTTTGCTTTATGAAAGGGTATGAGTACACAGGAAGAAATTATCCTCAATAAACAGATCTATATAAAGACCTCTCCTGAAAACATCTACAGAACCTGGCGGGACTTCTCCAATCTTCCCAAAATTCTCGATTTTCTGGATACGGTGATGCTGCTTGACGAGAGAAACTCAAGATGGGCGGCAGTCATAGGAGAGGAAAAAGAGAGACTGGTCTGGGATATAGAGATCACCGATGACCAGGAGAACCGGTTGATAGAGTGGCACTCCGGCAATAATCCCGATATCTTCCACCGGGGTCAATTACTTCTCTCCAACCACCAGGATAAAGGTACACTGCTGAGACTCGAACTGCATTTCTTCTTCCCCCCCCGTGATGACAGCAGGGATAACCTTCTCGGGGATAGCTTTGAGGAGAGAATTGAGGAAAATCTAAGAAGATTGAAACTGGCTCTGGAGGCAGGCCGCCCCCCAGGAGGAGTAAAGGAGGGGCAGGAGAGCCTCCCGGAGGGTCTGCCTCTATCGGAGAGCCCAAGTCAGGAGTTTCTCAACACCGACAGCACTAAAAAGCATCCCCCCCACAGCACTTTCAATACCTCTGCCCCGGAGGTCTGATTAACGGCCTGCAATAGCACTGTTGGATTCCTGAGAAACAAGCTCCAGACGGTCCACATCGAAGCCCTGACGACGCGCAGAATCCACCAGCATATCGAATTCAGCCTGTTTCATCTCCGGAGACCTGCTCAGTATCCAGAGAAACTTGTCTGAATCAGTGGTGATAAGAGCATACCTGTAATTATCTCTGTCAAGATCAATTACCCGGTAGTCAATAGAGAAGACAAACATCTTTATCTTCATCTCCCCCGCATTCTCCGGATCTTTCACCCTGACCTCACCCTTGATCGTGGTCTTTTTGCCGCCTCGTGAACCCTTATAACCACTGGTAATCAGCACATATTTACCGTCTTTGGTTCGCTTAAGGGTTGACGTGACCTCAACCATACCCTTCTGGTGTTTGTTAGGAAGCCGGGCGATCTCATACCAGGTACCCTCAAACTGCCTCAGATCAACCCCCTCTACAACTTCTCCCCTCTCCTCCGCCCACACCAAAGCGGTGACAAACAGGAAGAGAAGAAAAACACTGTGTCTTTTAACCATCCGCACCTCCCTGAAAAAGAAATGAGAAGGAAATTACGCCTGAGTGAATTAATTATTCAACCTTGATAGGCCTGATCGGATGATTAATATGATTTTAAGGATTCCGATACCGGCCGTAAGGACAGACAGCAGCGTTTCCAGGGATGGGTACACCTTTACAAACCAAAAATTTCAATATACTTGTCCCAGATAAGATCCTGGAAACAGTCGGCATACTGCTCGGCAAACCTCTCACCCCTCGATGCCTCCCGCATTCTTCTGCTGGTGATACGGTCGTAATGATGCCCCAGTTCGTGGAGGAAAATGTGAAGAAGTTGAAAGGCCTTGATAGAAAGGTGATTAAACCTGCAGAGATAAAACATCCCCCGCTTTACACACTGCACTCCCAGACGGGAGAAAACTGTTTTGTGCTCCAGATAATAATCCACAGGAACCTCCCGCCACATGTCACTCTCCCAGGCACTGATAGCCAGTACCTTTCCTGTGTACCATCCGTCACACCCATGCTCACCTCTTGCCAGAATTATCTCATTGAGATCCTGAAACAGAACAGGCCATCCGGGAAGAATCTCTATGAAGGAGCGAAGATCTTTTATGGTGATGAAATGACGAAAGCCCTTGCCCGGAGGTTCCCTGCTGATAACCGGGAGAAGTGTATCACTGCTCCTGGACCGGGCATGGTTAACCCTCTTTTCTCTGTCGCAGGATTTGGGATTTCTGGAGTATAAAAGCTTCTTTCGCATTTAAGCGAAAAGAAGCAAAAAGCAGACCAGGAGAAATCAAACAGTTCTGTATCTGCACTCTGTCTCAGGCGCCATTTATCCTGATTTTTTCCAGATCCAGAAGAGATTCGCTCTCCTTGCCTGATAGAATTTTTCCCATCAGAAAAACTGCAGCTATGAAGGCAGAGATCGCCAGCACCAGACGAAAAAAAACTGACATGATAAAGTACCTCCTTCTTTGAGGAAGCTTATAATGCTTTTCCATAGTTGTCAAGCAGATTTGAATGAAAAGTCTACTTTTATACAATCTTGTTTTCCCGTTCTCATTTCATTCTCCACATCTATGCCAACTATGTTTTATATTTTTTATCAATCGTTTTACCTGAAAAGCCTATGAAAAAAACTCTCCTGTTTCTTATCTGTCTTGCTGCAGTCTGTACTGAAGCCGGTGTAGGTGAATCTTCAGTTATAACACTTATCTTTCCCTTCGGAGCGCGTTCCTGCGGCATGGGAGAGACCGGAACTGCACTGGCCGATGATGAATCCGCTCTGTTTTTTAACCCGGCAGGATTGGCAATTCAGGACAGGCGCTGGCAGGGAGGTACTGTCAGCCAGTTCTATGAGCAGCTTCTTCCAGCTCTGGGGTTAAAGGACCTGTATCACATGAGCTACGCTGCCAATTACCAGCCCCTCAATTCGGACATCGGGGGCTTTGGCGCATTCTGGAACCTGATCAACATGGGAGAAAACACCATAACTGATTACATTGGAAACACAAGGTGGTTTCACAGCTGGGAAGCGGTATGGGCTCTGGGTTGGGGTTTTAATTTCAAGGAATTTGGGGATACCTCCCATAACTACGGAGTAACCTTCAAATATTTTTTTTCCGCTCTGGCCCCAGGCTATGGCCCCAACGGTGAAGGAACCGCATCCGGATTCTGCTTTGACCTGGGATATCTTTATGTAAGCAGGTTTGGTTTGAGGGTCGGATTCACTCTTATGAACATAGGCCCCAATGTTTTCTATATCGATAAAGAGACCTCCGATCCAATTCCTTTTACTGCCAATCTGGCAATGGGCTACAAAAAGCAGGTGCTGGTCAAAAACATACGTGTTGCAGACCTGGCCTGTGAACTGCGCCTGGATAAGGAGCTGGTGGATAACAGCCCTGAGGGCAGACCTGAGCCGTTCTGGAAAGCGATGCACAGTGACTGGAGAAACGAAAAATCATTTCAGGAGATAAATATCCACATGGGTTGGGAAGTGGGATTGATGAACACCGGATTTTTAAGAGGTGGTCTACTGCTTGATTTTTCTGCAGAACGATATGAGTACACCCAGGGATTTGGAGTGAATATCATGGATCATCTGCGCTGTGATTTCTCCTATATTTACGCCCCGGAGTCTTTCTTGATGAGTTTTGTACAGATCTTTAAAAGCGGTAGTTTGGGAGCAACCGGCGTGCGTCACAGACAGTGGAGATTAAGTTTTACCCTTACAGGTCTTGCAAAGTGGAGTGAAAACAACCGGCAGTGGTGGAAAACCTCAGAATAGAATACTCTTCAGCAACCACACTCCTTTTCACCTCCGCTTCAGGCACGATATTTGCATTATCTGTCATTGGCTGGTATGTCTTTTTTCCGGCCTCTAAATATCCATGGGAGGTAGTAATGAAATACGTGCAGAAAATCATAGAAACTCATCCTCAAGGCATAAAAGAGCCAAAAAAAGAGGTGCTTATAAACTGCATTCAGTCTCTCTTTAACTGCGGCCAGACCTGTGTAACCTGTTCAGATGCCTGTCTGGGGGAGAGGGAGCCAGAGAAATTCAGGGCAGTCATAAGAGCAACTGCAGACTGTGCAGATATCTGCCTGACAACAGGGAAAGTCCTTTCCCGTTTAAACGATCCTGATTTCACCACCATAAAATCACAGGTCAATGCCTGCATCGATTCTCTGAAAAGATGCGGCACTCTTTGTAATGAACACAGGATGCACCATGAACACTGCGGTGTGTGCGCTGATCTCTGCCGGGAGTGCGAAAACTATTGTTCAGAATATCTGAAGATGCTCTCCTGAGACCATTATGAGGCATGTTCTTCAGAACGGAGAACATGCCTGCCTTCTTTGCGCCCTCTGCATTAACTTCCGATCCTGCCCCTCATCCTTCTTCTGATAAATCCTGCACCGGATAGAAACCCCAGAAATGATAGCGCATACACTGCCAATGGCACCCTGGTCAGTTTCATCTGTATACTTCTGTTTTTTGCGTCTTCACCGAACTGGCCTCTTGCACCAGGGTCGGTATCGAGAGAAGTAAAGAGATTGTCTGGTTTATGCGGATCACTTAAACCATCATACTGCTGTGCCTCATAGGCTATCTTTGCAAGGTAGAAATCCAGCAGTGACGGGAAAAACCTGTTCAGCCATACTGCCAGTAAAGAGTTATTCCCCAGAAGAAGATCTCTTCTTTTGTGATGAGCAGCCCAGTAGATATTCTCTGATATGAGTTCCGGTTCAAACACAGGCGGCAGAGGTCGAGGCATCCGGGGCATGTTGTTTTTACACCAGTTGAACTGAGGTGTGTTTACAGCCGGAAGATATATCTCTGTAATCTCCACTTTACTTCCCTGATGAATCAATTCGCAGCGGAGAGACTCTGTAAACCCGTGGATTGCATGTTTTGCCCCACAGTAAGCTGCCTGAAGCGGGATCGATCTGAATGCCAGAGCACTTCCAACCTGCACAATCTTCCCCCTGTTACGGGGAGCCATCCTCTTTAAGGCACATCTGGTGCCATACACAACTCCCAGATAGGTAACCTCTGTGACCCGACGGAATTCAGATGGTGTGATATCTTTAAACTCACCAAAAACTGTGGTCATCGCATTGTTAATCCAGATATCAATATCTCCACAGCTTTTCTCGATAAGAACAGATGCCTCCTCAAGCTGTTCCGCATCTGAAACATCAGCCGCAGCAATAACGGCCTCTCCACCGGCTTTTTCAATCTCTCTGGCAGTACTCTCCAATCCCTTTTTCCCCCGGGCAATTATCCCTATTATTGCCCCTCTCCTGGCAAAGGCAATTGCAGTTGCCCTCCCTATCCCGGCAGAAGCCCCGGTTATCACCACTACTTCAGACATTCTTTTTACTGCCCCCATTTAACCGGTCCACAGTTAAGTATTTCCGTATAGAGGTCTGCAATAACCATGCCTCAGGACAGATCAGGCGGTTATAAGTATCTCCTGCAGTAACTGCATGATGTAATTTTCAGTGTCAACACTATCATTTCCCTTACTGCCGCAAGGAGATCTCTCTGATGAGAAAGTTGATGAAATTTGTTCTTTTTGCCTCCAGTCTTATCCTCTTCTTTTTGATCTTCAACTGCTCACAGAAACTCTCCCCTGTAGAAAGCGGTATAAAGACCGGTACTCTTCACTTCGGAAATCAGACCGAACCCCAGGACCTCGATCCGCATATAACCACCGGAGTACCGGAGTTCCATATCCTGGGATCACTCTTTGAAGGGCTGGTAAATTTAGATCCCAAAGACCTCTCCCCTCTTCCGGGAGCGGCACACTCCTGGGAGGTATCCGATGACGGGCTTGCGTATACTTTTCATCTGAGAAATGGCGCACGATGGTCCAACGGCGATCCCCTGAAAGCATCAGACTTTGTTTTCTCTTTTCAGCGAATCCTTTCCCCTGCCCTGGGAGCAGAGTATGCCTATATGCTTTACTGCATTAAAAATGCCCGGGATTTTAACACCTCAAAGATCTCCGACTTCTCCCTTGTCGGTGCAAAAGCACCGGATGACTCCACTCTGGTAATAGAACTGGATAAACCCACCCCCTATTTTCTCTCCCTCACTGCACATCACTCCTTTTTTCCGGTTAATCCGTCAACAATTCTCAAACATGGAAAAATCGACACCAGAGGAACCCCATGGACCAGACCGGGCAATCTGGTGGGCAATGGCCCCTTTAAGTTGACATCATGGGAGATAAACAAGATCGTATCCGTGGAAAAAAATCCTCTCTACTGGGACAGCTCCAGGGTGTCTCTCAACACGATTCATTTCTATCCCATCGAAAACAACATGACAGAGGAGAGGGCGTTCCGTACAGGACAGCTCCATATCACAGCCAATCTTCCTCCGCAGAAAATCTCCTGGTACAGACAAAACCGTCCTGAAGTGCTGCGAATAGATCCGTACCTGGGTACCTATTACTATCTTGTAAACGTAAACAGGAAGCCGCTCGATAATGTAAATGTCAGGCGCGCACTCTCTCTGGCAATAGACAGAAAAGCTATCACGGAAAACCTCCTCAAAGGAGGACAAAATCCGGCCACATGTTTTACACCTCCTGAGGCAGGGGGCGGGTACAGATGCGATTCCATGGTAAAGTTTGACACTACAGAGGCAAAAAGGCTTCTTGCTGAGGCAGGCTATGGCCCAGGCAATCCTCTTCCGCTAATCTCTCTTTTGTATAACACATCTGAAACTCATCACATGACTGCGCAGGCAATCCAGCAGATGTGGAAAAAATATCTTGGTATCGATGTCACACTCGTGAATCAGGAATGGAAAGTTTACCTCTCATCGACTCATGGGAAAAACTACGATATAGCACGCATGGGATGGGTTGGTGATTATGATGACCCCAACTCTTTTCTTGATATGTGGATTACTGATGGCGGGAACAACCGTACAGGATGGTCCAATGCTGCATACGACAGTCTTATCGAGCTTGCCTCCCGGACTGCGGACAAGGATTCCAGATTTGCAATCTTCAGGGAGGCAGAAAAGATCCTCCTCTCCGAGCTTCCGGTCATCCCCCTCTATTTTTATACCAATGTCTACCTCCTGCATCCGTCAGTCAAAGGATGGGATCCCAACCTGCTTAACATCCACAACCTCAAATTCATAAGTCTGAAATAGCATGATCAAATTCATTCTTCGCAGAATCTTTCTCCAGACACTCCCTGCTCTCTTTCTGACAGTGACTGTCGCCTTTTTTCTTATCCGTCTGGCGCCCGGAGGGCCCTTTTCATCCGAGAAAAACGTCTCCCCTGAGGTACTCAAGCAGCTAAACTCTCATTACGGTCTGGATAAACCTTTACTGATACAGTATTTTGACTACCTTAAAAATATCTGCAGGGGAGATCTGGGTCCCTCGTTTAAATATCCGGGACGAACTGTTGCGGAGCTTATCGCCGAGGGATTTCCGGTTTCTGTGGAACTTGGTACCTATGCGCTTCTCTTTTCGCTTCTGACTGGAATCCTTGCAGGCCTACTCGCGGCTTCCAAACCGGGATCTGCAAGAGACTTCGTCTCGATGATCATCAGCACAAGCGGCATCTGCATTCCCTCCTTTGTACTTGGCCCTTTACTTGTGCTTCTTTTCGGATTGAAACTGGGTCTTGTAAATGTCTCCGGATGGAACAGCATGTCAGATCGCCTGCTGCCATCATTTACCCTGGGGATGGTCTATGTGGCATATATCGCCCGTCTTACCAGAGCAGGGCTGCTGGAGACCATGGTTCAGGATTATATCCGCACTGCCAGAGCCAAGGGTATCCCAGAAAGAGTGGTCATGCTGAGGCACGCCCTCCGCGGCGCACTTCTTCCGGTGGTCTCATTTATGGGTCCCGCGGCAGCAGGCCTTATCACTGGATCATTCGTTGTGGAGACAATCTTCTCCATCCCGGGGCTGGGGCGATTTTTCATCACTGCAGCCTTCAACCGTGACTACACGATGATAATGGGAACTGTGGTCTTTTATGCCGCAGTGATAATCTTTTTCAATACCATTGTCGATATAACCCTGGCGATTCTTGATCCCAGACTCAGGAGCAGACTCAATGAAAAAACCTGAGAAAGCGGAAACTGTAAACGGAAACTCCCTCTGGGAAGATGCACTCCGCAGGTTTTTGAGAAACAAACCGGCGATGATCGGATTGATTGTTCTCTCTGTTCTATTGACATTGTGTATTCTTGCCCCCCTTATCGCCCCTTACTCTGTCGATGCCCAGGATCT
>DAOTAZ010000073.1:0-11806 GCA_035382965.1 Chitinispirillaceae bacterium
GTTGCTGTCAAGCGTGATTATAAACCCGAAATGAGGCCAGAGATTGATTGAGTCAACAAGAGCCGATTCTATGCTCACTCGTATAATTCCCCGCCCCCTGGCCCTGAATGAAATGCCTGTTACGCTGCCAAGGTCAAATTCACCACAGCACCATCCCATTGTCACTCCAACTCCTGCCCAGGCTCCCCTGGACCTGTCCACAAGAGTGGCCGAAGCGCTTATGTAATTCTCACCTGTCGCACTGTCGGAAGTTATCTTGTGGGATATCCACGATGACCCGCCATCCAGAGTGTCAACGAAACTGTACCAGAATCCGCCGGTGATCCGCCCGGGAATACTGAAGATATCTCCATCCTTGAAATCATCAACAAGAAGAGTACCGAATGCAACAGGAATACTCCCTGCATTTACAGTCTGACCGGCAAGAAGAGAAAGAGTCTTCCCGATTGCCATCGCCCCGGAACCAGTTCCGAAAAGCAGAGGATAACTTCCGGGTGATACACCCGGGATGTTAAATGTCTGATCTGACCCGACAGCAGCTCTATAGGCTGTGCCTTCAAATTCAACAGTTTCCGCGCTGCCCTCGTCAGCAGTGCAACTTCCCTTGACAACAGCATATTTCTGAAGCACCACTGTATCAAAAGGCGTGGTTGATCCGGAACTGAAATGACGTATCACTGCTCCGCCCTCAGGATGATCCACCTGGAGATTGCAGGTGTTATCAGGCATGTTATTGAAAGTGAAATATCCGTTACTGTCGGTTTTTGTACTGTCAAGAACAGGGCTTAAATTGTTCGCTACCAGATATGCCCAGTTTTTAGTATCGATTAATTTGACAGTCGCATCACTCACGGGCTTGTTTCCCCACGTAACAACACAACAAGTAACGCTGTTGGTTGTCTGAGAACCACCGCCACCGGCAAGATCAAATCCGCATCTGCACAAAAACACCGCCAGTACAGCTGCTGTTACTCTTATTTTGCCTCTGCTCATAATACCTTTTGCTCCCTGGCATTAACTGATGAGCCGGTATCGGCCTTGAGTACCTCTGATTTGACTTTCCAATCATTGAGCTTTGTAACAGGAAAGCACTGAAGGTTTATCTGTATTACCCTGTCGGGATCCATGACCCTGGTCGCAAGTGCCAGCAAATCTGCCCGGAACGAGGCACACCTCTGCCTTATCTGCTCCCATGTACTGGAATCGATAGATAGAGTCACAGTGGAAATATCCCGCTCTGATCTGCCGGTCTGCTTCAACGCGGTTTTGGCCAACTCTATCATCTCTGCCTGGAAATTGCAGACCGCTACAGAACGGATTGAATCATCACAGGTAATAAGTGTGTCTGTGCGGTGAAAAACTCCCTCACTGTCTTTGTAAATCAATCCCAGTTTTTCCAGAAGCTTTAATGCCTGACGGGCCTCTTTCTGCCTGATAGGAGGCTGAAACATCTCTCCGGCAGAAGCGCTGTTCTCCTTTAACGGCGTCACCTCAACCAGCTCGCGCATGACAGAGTAATACCACTTTTCATAAAATTCGTATTGCTCAGGAACAAGACTCTTTACTGAATTCATGCGCGTCATGACAAGCATCTGTTCCAGTATACTGTGCTTTTGTTCTATAGTTTTCGCATGCGCATAATCAACCATCAACAGGAAATACTTCTCTTCTTTTTTGGACATCTTTAGGACTGATGAAATCCTGCCGGCGAGCTCTTTAGTCAGGTTACGCCTGCCACAGAGTACCATCGAGAGAAATCCGCCGCTTTTTATTCCCGCCTTCATTGACAGACAACGAAGAGAGAAACTCTGCTTTGATTTCTGGCGCTCTTTTATGAAATCCTTAAGAAACTGACGATAGTCAGTGTAGTCAAAAAACGAAACCATCGATACCTTCCAGGAACATCTGCGGTTGGAACACTTAAATAGTATAAGTGCTGATATGATTATTTGCCTGAAAAATTATTTGTAATTGGTAAAAATTTGTGAGCACAAAAGATAAGAAGAAATGGCCTGCCAGTGATTGGAATTACCTGTGAACGGTTAAGCTGTGTAGATGTAATATGTTGAAAACAAAGGAGATGAACAGAACTTGGCTATGGTTTGTGTTACAGTAAGAAATTCTGGGCAGGCCATTAATTATGAAAAAATATCATTGAAAAACCATAAAAAATTGTGAGCACTTTCTGCAGGGTGGAGGATCATGTCTCCTGAAAAAAGAGCCAACATAGAATCTACCAATCTTTGTATGCTGATTTTTGTCTGATCTTAACCAGCAACGATACTCCGGAATCAATAAATCTCTATGTTTACTGGTTTGCTCTTGACGTCGGTATGCGGGATCGCTGCCTGAAATTCATATTTCCCGGGAGACATTGGAAATTCAAGTTTAAAAGGGTAGCTTGCCACCCTGTATTCCTGGCCGTTTACAAACCATAGTACCGACGCGGGCTGGGGGAGTGCTCTGCAATTCAAGGTGAGAGTACTTTTGCCAGGAGGCATTTCCGGATCGAGATAAAAGCGTGTGTTGGAGCGTGGAGATGTAATCGAAATTTCATAATTGTCACTTGGAGGAATCTCCCCGCATAGAGGACTGTACCTCTCAGGCGGTACCTCCAGCCCCTGGGATCTTGCCCAGTCATAATATTCAGGGGAAAGTACAATAAACCGTCTGTATTCAATGGGTGCCCTGCATCCCGGAAATGCAATCAACCCATTTCGTTTGTCTATAGGAAGCATCTGCTGGACATTGCTGTATTCGACAGGCTCTGTACCGGGTTTGAAATACTCTGTTGTCACATAAGGGGTGAATCTGTCTGCTTTTTTTCCGGTCAAGCGGCAGATCCGGACAGGCTCATAACCCTCTGGCGGTGGAAAATCCAGATCGTTTAAACCACCGGCACGGTCCGGGTGCAGAAACATCAGTATCTTTTTGACAACTGCTGCGGCACCCTCATAACCGCTGAATCTTTTCGTGGGAGAAAAATCCGTGTTGCCAAGCCATACCCCCACCAGATATTTATCACTGAACGCCAGGCACCAGGAATCACGAAATCCCTCTGATGTACCGGTCTTCACAGCAACTGCGAATGGATATTCCATATTCCCACCACGAGGAAAGGAGGGGAGCCGTGCATTCGGATCAGATAGAAAACGCCTGATCTGCATCGCTATCTCAGGATGGATAACCTGTCTTCCTCTCTGCTCAGAAGTATCCGGTAAATCCATTTGCCACACCAGGTCTCTCCACAGTCCCTTGTTTGCCAATGCCATATAAGCAGCCATCAACTGTTCCTGAGAGCAGTAAAGGCCTCCGATTGAAAGCCCAAGCCCGTAATACTGTGCCTTTCCGTCATCATCTGTAAGGCCCAGGGAGATACACATTCGGTAGAACAGATCTACACCAATGGAATTGAGAACCTGTACGGAAGGAACATTACGGCTGTTGGCAAGAGCAACTTTGTAAAGAACCGGACCCATGAACTTTCGATCATAATTCTCAGGAATAAAGGAACGCGGACCTTTACCGAAATCAAAACCAACATCTGTCAGAACTGTGGATGCGTTATAACCCTGCCACTCCATTCCTGCCGCGTAAATAAACGGCTTCAGAAGACTTCCGGTGGAACGGGGGAGAGCAGCACAATTGATAGCACCTCCATGTTTGCTGTAATAATCAACCGATCCGATATAAGCCAGTACGTGGCCGTTTTCAAGATCTACAACCATCGCAGCGGCATTCCTTGCTTCAAACTGCTGCATCCTTGGATAATCCAAGCGCAGTATCGTGTTTACTGAATCCTGAATCCTGGAATCGAGAGTAGTGCGGATCACTCCGCTGCCTTTCCCATCAAGCTTTGATTTGCAAGCCTCGATAAAATGGAAACTCGCATCGCTTCTGGTCTGCTTCACAGGGCGGCTAAGTGATGAAAGCTCAGACAGAGCCTCAGAATGTGTGGCTGGTGAAATCCATCCATACTGTAAAGATCTATCTATTATCAACTTCGCGCGCCGCCTGGCAAGTGCAAATCCCTTGTCGTTAAACAGATTGAAACGTGAGGGGGCTTTTGGAATCGATGCCAGCAGAGCGGCTTCCGCAGGGCTTAAATCCTGTACAGGTTTGTAAAAGTATCGTCTGGATGCACAGGCTGCACCTGAGATCCGGTTGCCATAGGGGGCAATCCGGAAGTAATGACGCAGGACACGCTCTCTGCCGAACACAGTTGTCATCCCCAGCGCTGCTGCGGCATCATGAACTTTGAAATACCATCCTCCACCACTGCCTCTCTGAAGGCGGGCCACTTGCATGGCAATGGTTGATGCTCCGGAATACCCCCGGCGCCTGATGTAATTATCAATAAATGCCCGCCCCACAGCATAAAAGTCTATTCCGGGGTGATAATGGAAACGCCTGTCTTCCGCTGCCAGAGCTGCTGTGACCAGAGTCGAAGGAAGACTGTCCGGCATCTTCCAGTAACCGTAATCCTTGTACTGGTTTTCTACAGAGGCAATGAAGGTATGTGTCCTGTCAAGAAACAGTCTGGATGGATAAAGCTTTTTCAGCCGTGTGTCCGCCAGACCGTGAATTATAGCAATAGTAAATAGAAGAAAAAATACTGATATGAAGATAAACAGACCGGCAGTAAAAAGCCTTTGACTTAAAGAGAGTCTTGAAAAATGGTATTTACATTTTTTCAGTATACTCCTGGATAGTTCAGTTAAAATCATAAAAATACTGCTGCGTTAGTTTCAGACAGGGAGAACACAGGCTGCTATGCCGTTGAACCCTTTTACGTTCTTTACTCCACTTCTACCACAACCCTCGTTCCCGGACTGCACCCGAAAGTTTTCATGTCATACATCATTTCAGCACGAGCCGGGGGATGGCTGAATTCGCCCTCAACTGTCGCGCGCAGACGAAAATAAAAATCGAAAGTTCCTTCGGGCATCTGCTCGAAATAAAAAACTACCCGATCATCAAGGTACGCCTGATAGTCACCAGCACTTGTCGTTTTTCCCATGGGACGGGCATTTTCTCCACTTGTCTCCAGACGGGGATTCATGTATTCAAGCCCGGCGGCAAATGGGGCTGAAACTGCAACAAAGTAACGGTTAGCCGGATTTTTAACCTGCAGATGTTCCTCAATTATATCTCCCGGCTTTATCCTGTGAGTCATTCCTGCACTGTCAAGCCAGACACGCCGTGTTGATCCGCTGTCGCTTATGAAGATAAACTCCCGTTTCACTACAAATCCCTTCTGCACGGCAGGAGCCTTGCTTCCTGGTTCTTTGGGCATGAACCGCTGCGAAAATTTCACATGTATCGGTTTACTCTTTCCTGTTTTATCAAGCGTGAAAGCTGTTGTGGATGGATCTGTCCACCTGTAACTGAGGGTACTCTCTTTCCCTGTATTGGATATAATCTTTGTGGTATTCCCGTGTTTTATAGAGCCATTGAAAGGAGTACTCGGTACATCACTGGTGATAAAACTTCTTAAAGCCAGCAGTGCAAGGCAGTTTGCCTGAGTTGACCCCCAGTCTCCATCCTTACCAAGAGAAATGAGTTCATCAACAAGCTGATTGAGCTTTTCCGGCCGTTTCTCCTGCTGGCTGAACGCACTAATCATCGATGCAAGGGCGGTAATCTCATTTGTATGTACTCGCGCTCCAGTCCTGAAACAGCGTTGTTGGAGTCCG
Organism: Chitinispirillaceae bacterium; assembly: GCA_035382965.1. Lineage (GTDB taxonomy): Bacteria > Fibrobacterota > Chitinivibrionia > Chitinivibrionales > Chitinispirillaceae > JAAYIG01. The sequence goes on from DAOTAZ010000073.1 coordinate 5,697, forward strand.
GCGAATACCTCTTTACCGGAAACCATCTTGAAAACAGTCTGCTCCCAGATATGTTTCCCAAGTGATTTCAGTTCTGAACCCAGAGCCGCGCTGTTTTTAAGAAGTGCTTCATAAATACGCGACTGGCTTTGAAGATCTGCTTCACCGGTCTGGGAAGAGAGCTCGCGGGCGTAGCCGATATCGAGCTGACCCGCATTTGCAAGTGCGCGGAGAGCGGCAGACCGCTCAAAGAATACATGGCCGTCAAGAAAATGACTGTAATCGGTTCTGAGTGCTCTCTTAAGGGCGTCAAGAGCTTTCCTGTACATCTGCTCATTGAACTGATACCCGGCACCGGAGGTTTCATTTGCACGTTTGACTTCTGTCAGGAACTCAACTGCGTAAGAGGTCAGATAGACATAACTCTGTGCACCTGGCCAGTAAGCAAACAGCCCATCTTCGCTCTGTACCTCTGAAAGATAATCCATGAGCTGAGCCACGTCTTTCTTTACCGACTTTGCAGGAGCCTCAAGACCGAACTTCGACCAGATATCATGATAAACAACCGCCGGGTATGCACGGCTTATCCTCTGTTCAGTGCATCCGTGAGGATACTGGACAAGAGCGGTCATCCCGGCAATCGCTTTCAGTATGCCCAACTGGTCGCTTATCACAAGCTGCCTTGTCAGTGTTCCCTCACGCACGGCACCTGTGAGGGCTGGAATTGACAATGGTTTGTCAGGGGCAACATCTGCGAAGAAATCCTCGTGGATAGCCTCCCTGTCACTTAGTAATGGGAGCTTCACGCTGAATGCATCGGATGCCTTGTCACTTCGCCGGACAACAGACATTGTGATGCTTATGGAATCGGAGAGAAACCGTCCCAGTGAATCGAATCCCGGGTCTGGGACGTAAAACTCGGAAAGAAGGGGAAGCGGCTTTGATTCATCGAGAGTAATATTGCCTCCTGATCCCTTTACAATCTTTACTCCCTTTGCCTCAATTGTCCAGGATGCTTTACCTCCGGGCCCTTCAACCACGCGTGCTACCCCTCCAGCCTTGATCTTGTCTCCTGTTCTTACAAACCTAGGGAGTGAGGGTTGAATAATAAGGGGCAGACGTACCCTGACCTGTGATTTGCCTGTACCGAAACGGTCAGTGCCGGAGACAGCGACTGCACGGACAGCAAAATTAGTCAGATCATCGGAAATTTTAAAGTTCACTGTCGCTTTTCCAGATTTATCAACCTTTACCGATGGATTCCAGTAGGGGACTGTCTTGAAGTTTTGCCTGACTGTCACCTTTCCGAAAAGCTCTGCTTCGCTCTCAGAACCATCCCCTCCCGGATTTTCAGGTATGCGCAGGTCGCCTAAAACCATATTACGGCTGTCGCGCAGAGTAATATGGGAGGAGACATCGGTTGTAAAAGAGGGAAGAGGATCCAGGGGCTTTTCCTTCGCTAGTGAAAGCACCGCCTCATCGACCAGCCACAGTGCGACCTCTCCATCACTGGGCTTCCCGCGTCCGTCTTTGAGGTTTATTGTCATGTCAACGTTAGTACCCGGACGAACGGTGCGGGGATGTATAAGAGAAACATCTAATGTATTATCAATCTGATCTATTTTAAGCCATGTCGTGTTGGCAACAGTCTGAGGTTTCCCGGCATCAACACTCACACCATCGGGAATACGTTTTTCTTTGCTGATGCGCGGACGCATGAGGAGGAAACTCACAGGGATACGTGGAGACATCTCTTTTGTAATCGATAACTCAAAGCTGCCCTGGGCATCGGAGACTTCTATCCAATGGTAAGTCGGTATTCCTCCGGGCTGCTCCACTACCGCAAGGGCCATCGCACGCTGATAGGGACTCTTCAGCAGAATCTTTGCTTTCTGACCCGGCTTGTAACTGACCTTGTCCGGCAAAGTTTCAAACATAAGGTTATCACCTTTTTTCCATGTCACAGGTTTATTTCCGGCAAGAAAAAGGTCAGCCTTCAATAACTGAAGACGTCCCAGTTTATCACGGGAACTAATCTCGAGAATAAATACTCCGGGTTCCTGGTCTGTAAATTCCACCTTAAGCGGTGATTCGGTTGTGGTTACAGTTTTTTCTGCTATAAGCCCAACCGATTCCTGGGTTAAATACTTTGGTTTACCACGGGAGAAATCTGTCTCCTGCAGGTAGGAGATCCATGACATCTTTTTAAGCTGAACTGTTACCTTGTGTCCCGCCTCGAGCTTTCCGAATATGCCCACAGCCACGATTTCTGCTTTTATTGACGAAGAGCCTGTGATATATCTGTCTACTTTCAGACCAAGCGCAAATGGAGGGAGGGCGATAAAGGAGTGACGGTTTGATACGGTTTGCTCGTCAACATCGGTTACCGTAGCTTCACAAATGTATTTCCGGGCATTGCTGTTTGTTGCCGATTGAACATTTATGAGAATTGTGTCCTGTCCGTTCTCTCCTGTAACACTGTTCTGCTCAATAACACCCTGATGACGTTCCTCCTCAACTGCACCGTAACGGCTGTCTGTAGACATCAGAAAACCAGTCACTGTTTCAGGGATATAGGAAAAGGGAAAGGAGGTTACTTTCCAGGATACTCTCTGGCCTGAAACTTTACCTCCGGCATAGTATGATGCGTTCAGACGGACGGTTGCCGGGCGGTCGTTTGGTACCTTGTCAGGCCCGAAGAGTTTTACTTCGAATTTTGGAATTCTGTATGCCTCAACTGCAAAGGAAGTACCGGCTATAACAGTTTTTCCCTCTTCCGGCATCCTTCTGGTAACCTGAACCTGATAATTGCCCGTAGGGAGGTCTTTTTTGACAAGACTGTCGTTGAAGCTGAAAACATCGGAAAGCTTGATTTTATAATTGTAATGGTCTCCGGATGGAGAAAAAATCGTCATCTCGTAAATTGCTTCTTCATCCGGCTTCATAATATTTCCATGGTACAATGTGCGAATATAGCCTTTTATGTAGACAGTCTCGTTGGGGCGGTAAATTGGGCGTTCTGTAAAAACAAAGGCAGCAGCCTTGCGATCTTTGCGGAAATCGTAGCGGTCGTTTGAAAGCCACTCAAACCAGGATGAGCGTGATTGAAACCAGTGACGGTTGGCGAATGCAGGAGGCGCCTCGGAGCTTCTGCTATCAAGAACAAGAATATCATCATCTTTGGAGATGGTAATTCTCTTGATAGCACTATTATTGAACAACTCTTTCAGTGATTCACTGTGTTCAAGTACATACATTCCATTTTCATTTGTTTTTCCCTGGATAAGTTTGGAAAACTCTTTTTCTTTAAGCCCTTCGATTCTTATCTCTGCACCGGCAACAGGCTTTCCTGTAGAAAAAGAGGTGACAGCGAAGAGTACCTCGCTTTTTGCTTCTACAGTGCTGACACATAGATCTGTTGCCTGTACCCGGATATAAGACCGCTCAGTAGATCCGTCAAGCGTTCTGAAACCCACAAGATATGTTCCAGGACGGTTCTCTCCGGAAATCTTTGTAAAAAGAGGACGAAGATCGATCGACTGGAATCTTGAGACTCCCTCTTTATCCAGATCGATTACATCTGAGTAGTGTGGACTTCCAAGCATCTTCATGTGCTGTGAGATCTCATGAGAACTAAGAGGAGATGCTATCTCCTTTTCCAACGTTGGCTCCTCTCCGGGGCCGGGAGGAAGGCTGGTTTCACTCACTGTAACAGGGGAGTGGGGATATGGCCAGAAAGCTTTGTGGTGAGGATCAATTTTGTAAACACGAACATCGATACTTTTTATTCCGCTGACAGAGAGGGGAAAATGCTGGGGGCCGTAACGCTCCACAAGCCCGTTTCCCTGTCCCCAGCGCACATACTGTTTGTCCTGGGGCTGGTAGCAGAAAAAACTGCATTGATTTTTGAGCTGCAGAGTTCTTCCGTCGCTGTCCTGTATGTTTACGGGAGATAGTATGACGTTGTAAAGTTTTTCCTGCTCTACGGTAAGCTTTATTGTAAGGCGGGTACCGGAAAGTGACCAGTCCATTTTCCTTGGAGCAGGTGAAAAATTGACAAAACTTTTAACCTGGGATAGTGTCAAAGAGGCGGGGCGGGCGGAGAAATCAATTATAAGGGTCCCGTCCTGAGATAATCGCAGAGCCTGGTCACGCCCGTATGCACTGCCAGTCGGGTTCATTGTGAACTGATATTCGTAAGTCCCGGCTTTATCAATTGTAAAATCTTTCCTGGTCTCAAAGAAATACACCCGTCTGGCTTCCGCCAGGTCCTTCTCTGAAGAAAGACGCACAGTGGTCCTTACCCGCAGCCCGTTTGGTATAGGTTTTTTGAAAATAAACCAGTAAGTATAAGAATTACGGCTGGAATTTTCCGACATTTTTATGGTGTAATCCGCAACTGAGTAACTCCGGCAGTTCTTTGTTTCTATGCCGGGCAGGGGGCAGGCTTCAAAAGATACGAGTTTGGCAAGAACTTCAGTGGGTATCTGCTGTGTAAAATTGAGGCTTATACGTGAAACCGGGTCCAGTTCACGGCTCCCCGAAGATGGGTTTATGCTTGCAGGAGGCATCAGAAGTACTGTAAGTGTTTTACTGACATTCTCTGATTTTACAGTATATGTCTGCATTGCTTTCCAGGGTACTGTAGGACGGAATTCTATTGTTCTGGGATCGAGCCAGCGATATTCCCCAGGATGGGAAGGCTTAATTATTACATACTTTTCGGGTTCGTCAAGTGGACCGCTTCCTTTTGGATTCATGTCCCTGTTGTACATGATTGTTACAGGATCATATTCCCGGAGAAAAGTTCCAGGCATTATCATTACCGGTTCTCTGCTCTGATTTGAAACCTGTTTTAAATCGGCTGGAGCATATTCATATGGCTCACCCGAAAAGAGAGAAAAGGCCAGTAAAAAGATCATCAGGGTTATTCTGCAGAGATGTGATTCCAGGGAAAATGACCTGCGTGGTTTTCCTGACGTCCTTTTCAAAGAAATAATGATTCCCATAAATATTCCTGACAGTGTTTTATTAAGTCAAAATGAGAAGGTGCTCTTCCTTATATTTATCCTGTATCTGTTTATCTTACTTTCCAGAGAGATAATTCAGATACAAATAATAACAATGAATCCTTTTTTCTATAGTTGATACAAAAAAACAATACTCCTCTTCTTCATATTCTTCCTCAGCTTCGTTGTGTTCCTCCCTGTTTATCTCCACATGTGATGAGCTTTCCCGTGGGGAAAATCCGCTCCCCACATCAGAATTTATCTTCTGTCTGACTGTAGAACGGTCTTGGACCCTCTGCTCCTGAGATAAACCACTTTACAAGCTTCTCAGGCGGCTCATTGGGTGGAGGTTCCTGTCCGAAGAGAAAAACTGTACACTCTGTACCCTCAGCAGATGACGGAATACGGATCCAGAGATAGTATGTGCCTTTGTCCAGTTTCAGGAACTGCTGCTTTCCCACAGCAAGCGGATTACTCTCATTGTCAAAAAGAACAGCATTTGCAGTTTCCCTGGTCTGCCTGAGACCTATACCGAAAGCCGACTTTTGAGAAACATCAAAGGAAAGCATCCGGCTCTCCCCGGGAGCGATAAATGCGCTGAAGGGAGACTTCTCGCTCAATTTTTCAACTGGTCTGAAGATAACCGATAATTCCGCGCCATCCAGGTTTGATCCTGCGATTGGATGAATCCCGAGCCTGTATTTACCCTTGACCAGAGGAAGATCCCAGTTAAACAACTCCAATGCCTCCTGATAATGTACAGCCTTGCCATCCTTAAGCAGTATCGCTGAAAGCGGGCAGGGCACACCGAGATTAACATGCCGGGTGTCTTTTATGTCAAAGGAAAACCAGTTTGTTGCACCCGAAAGTCTGACCTGCGAAGATTTGGAAATTTTTGTCTCTTTACTGGATGAAAATCCCTGGCCCCATTTACATTCTATAACAGCGGAACGTGAAGATCCTCCGCAAAGATCCATTTTTATCCAGCCTCTGCCATGATCGACTGTCAATAAACCACCGGGCCCGACAGAAGTCCCGCTGGGAATACTTTTCCTCAACAGCCCGTCTCTGCCTGTCCAGTTCACAGCATTGACTGCTCCACTGTAATAGAGGTTTTTCTTT
>DAOTAZ010000074.1:0-7235 GCA_035382965.1 Chitinispirillaceae bacterium
ACAGGGATAGAAAGCGATGCTGGAACCATAGATCCAGTTCCGGAAATGATCGAACATGGCCGTGAAATAGCAATAGTTTCCATAGGTGACTTTTTCAGCACTGCAAAAGGCACATGTGAAATTCTGAAAGAAAAGGGGCTCTCTCCTGCTCTTGTCGATGCACGGTTTGCCAAACCTCTGGATAGTCAATTTTACCTGAAACTGTTTTCAGAGTATAAGTATGTGGTTACAATGGAAAACAATGCTCTTACCGGCGGCTTTGGTTCCTCACTTCTGGAGCTTGCAGCCACTCTAGACCTGGGAAAAATGCCGAAATTTCTCTGCCTGGGTCTTCCGGACTCCTTTGTTCCCCATGGAGACACGGAAATCCTCTACAAAGAGCTCAGACTTGACAAATATAGTGTAGCGGATCGTATTGGTAAGTTTACCGGCCTTCTCACGGAAGAGGTGGAGAAGGTTTAGATTTGTCCCTTACATGTAATACCCTCATCTATCCGTCATTTCTGCGAAAGGGACTGGTGCATAATCGCCAGGGTGGAACGATTCCTGGATGCCTGTTTTCACAGGCATGACACCACAGGGTAACAAATCGGCCTTTACATGCAACACCTTCACCATCCGTCGTTCCTGCAAAAGCAGGAACCCGGTTCTTAAATTCCAAACAGCTTTAACACCGAGCCTCTCATAACGTTCGCCTGAGCCATCATAGCCAGCGAGGACTGGCTTCTGATGTCTCTTCCGACAGCTTTGACTAATTCCGCTCCTGTGTCCGTGCCTGTCAAGCGATCTTCAACCATGGTGTTTACACTTATCTTTTTTGTAATGATATTGGTGTTGGAGCGCAGCCCCTGTGAATAGGCACTTACTTTTGCCAGATAGGATGCGGCTTTATCAAGTTGATCCTGAACAGCTTTTGCATCGCTGGCCTCATCGCCTGAACCCAGAGCCAGACTGGAGACATCTGCCACCTGATGAGATGAAAAAGAGATGTCAAATTTGACATTGATATCGTATGGATCGATACTGATGCTTCTTAATGAACCACTTCCTGTATCCTGGATCAGCAGTTCACCATCGTACCTGGCGTTAGCCAATGTGAAGTCGGCCTGAGATTTCAGCGACTCAAACTCAGCCTTCATTCCCTCTTTTTCCTCCGGAGTTGCATTGGGATCATAATACAAATCAACCAGGGTTCTCATGCGGTTAAGAGAATTGAATACTATCTCTCCTGCATTTGAGGCTACTTCCATAAGGGATGAAGCTTCCCTTAGTTCCTGTCTTATTCGGGTATAATCTCTCGATTCGCGGTTTATCTTGCCGGCGTAGAAGTAATCCGGGATATTTTCCCGCGGGCTGTTTACCTTTTTACCACTGCCGATATGTAAGAGATTATCGGCGTAGAGATTGTCATTTTTTCTGTAGAAAAGGGCTATATTGGCATAGCCATAGCTTAATGCGCCGGTCACCATCTAACACCTCCCTTGTGTATTTCCACCATCCCTGGACGCCTGTTACCGTTGAAAGGGCTTCCCCAAGCCTTCCACCGGCGCGTCACCCGTTATTTCTTTTCTTTTTTTTCCGGTTCACTCCTAATCGTAAAGTCTAGCCAGAGAGCTCTGGATCATATTACCCTGAGCCAGAAGAGATATTGTAGCCTGCTGGCGAATACTTAGATCAATTACCTGGTTCATCTGCTCGGCTTCATCTACATCTGATATCAGAGACATGACTGCCTGCTTGCTGGAAATTATAGTATCAGTCAACTTTATCTGCTGATCGATGATATTATTGAAAGCTTTGGCTTCTGAAAGATAAGTCAAAGCAGCGGTCAACTGAGTATCAACCGTTGAGCTGTCTTCTACATCCAGCGAGTCCGTATCGGCAATTGCAGTAAAAGTTATTGATAGACTACCGTCTCCATCCGGATCCAGATCTACTTTTTTCACCTCAGCCGTAGCGGTAACGACCGTCCCATCTACCCTGGTATTTGAAATGATCGATTTTACTTCTTCAACAAGCGCATCAAATTCAGCCTTGAAATTCGCTTTCCTGTCATTATCTGTCTCAGAACTGTATTTAACAGCCAAATCCTTCATCTCTGTCAGTTTTTCGTAAATGGAACTGCCGGCCTGAAGAGCTGCCGCAGTGTAAGTCTTTGCTTCAGTAAGATTCTCTTTGACCTGCTGGTATCCACTTATATCTACCGATAAAGCTGTCGTTCTGACAAACCCCAGCAGATCCTCACCTGCATTCTGGAATTTCTTACCGGATGCAAGCTTCAGAAGTGCGTCATTGAGAGCATTTGAAGTTGTGGCATAAACAGAGCTTAAATTGGCAGAGACTGATGAAGACCCTCCAATCATTGTGCACCTCCCTTTTGTGCATAACCGTTACCTGAAGAGCTTCCCCACTCCCCTGGCAACAGAAGTATCCCCGGAAGAAGCAGGAGCGCTCCTTCCGGAGTACCTCAAATTTACATGTACAATCTCGTGATCGCCTGGCGAGACAGATTGGCCTGCGACAGCATAGAGATAGCTGCCTGCTGGCGAACCTGCTGATCGATAGCTTTACTCATCTCTTCCGCTTCGTCAATACCTGAGACGAGTTGCTCAACAGCCTGTTTGCTGGCAATAATGGTATCTGTCAGCTTTATCTGCTGGCCGATGATATTGTCGAAAGCCTTGGCTTCTGAAAGATAAGTCAAAGCAGCGGTTATCTGGGTATCAACTGTTTCTGAATCCTCTATATCCAGAGATGTTGCATCAGCAACAGAAGTAAAAGTCACTGAAAGGCTCCCAGTGCCATCCGGATCAAGATTCACCTTTACCACCTCAGCAGTGTCAGTGACAACCGTTCCATCTACCCTGGTATTAGAGACAATTGAATTGATTTCTTCTTTAAGGGCATCAAAATCAGCCTTATACTTTTCCTGTTTATCAGCATCAGTTTCAGCATCGTATTTTGTAGCCAGATCTTTCATCTTGGTAAGCTTCTCATAGATGGAGCTTCCGGCCTGAAGAGCTGCGGCAGTAAAAGCCTTGGCTTCGGTAAGGTCTTCCTTTACCTTCTGGTAACCACTGATGTCGACCTGGAGATTGGCTGTTTTGACAAACCCGAGGAGATCTTCCGCTGCATTCTGGAATTTTTTCCCGGTAGCGATTTTTGTCAAAGTAGAAGTGAGCTGCTCAGTACCGATACTATAAGCCCGGGCCAGCTGTGAGGACGCAGAATTAACTCCACCTATCATGGAACCCTCCCTTGTGATTAGATTTTTTGACTTCCGTGTCTTCCGTGCAGTGCTTCCCTTACCGCCCGGAGACTTACAGGGTTTTCTGGCGCCTTTATTCCCTATTTTTTTTATCGGCTGTTTTTAGAAAAACTTTAGCACTTTTTTTAATTTTTTTTTCATCATCCCTGAAGCCCTCTATTTGATTGGATTCAAGTACTTAAGATTCAGAATACTGTTCAATATTGGAGCTGGAATCGGAAAGATTGCGCAGGAAGAATGTCCAGACCTATACCTGTCTTAAATGTATTTGTGAAAGGATAAGCTTTGCACAGCCCGGAAACTAAAGTTGAAGGCGCTGTTTCAGTATGCCGGTCATGGGATAATTGTCTCTGAACTGCTCGTAACATCGCAAGGCGTTGTCTTCACATAAGCTGTCATTCTCAAGAACTTTCAGACAAGTCTCAACCAGTTTCTCATAAGGGGTAAAGCATAAATCCACTTCCGGATAGGGATTGAATGCTGATTCCTCCGATAGTGTAAAGCATCGGTTGTTAAGCAGGTATGAAACTCTGACAGCCTCAAAAATTTTAGCGGAATAGAAATGGATATTAAGTACAATTCTTGACCTGGCGATTATCTGATCCCTCTCAGGGCCATAGATACCAAAAACAGTTTTAACCTTAACACCCTCTTTTTCCAGTTTCTCCAGTATTTCACTTCTGCGCGGCCCGATACTTCCATAGAAAAGGACATCGAATTCTTTGGTTACATTTTGGGGGATCAGTTCAAGTGCCTGGTGGTAACCAACAGGGACATATCGGGAATGAATTCCTCTATTATATAGAAAGGTGATGTTTTCCTGAGAATAATCCCACACCTCTGCAGCATCTGCCAGGAATTCATCAATATATCCACCTTTGAGATTCGGGTTGCCGCAGAGTTGTTCGAGTTGATATGGAATATAGCGAAAACTTCTCAATGGCGAGAAATTCTGAATCAGATTACCTCCAAGCAGAATATTAATTCTGTCTGGTGATAATTCATTTACTGATGTATCACAGGGGATTTGAAGAGAGTCGAAGGATGACTTGAGAAGGAGAGCCAGTTCCAGAAAACAATGGGTATGCTTATAACCGGGAGGACTTATGATACAAATACGGTATTTATCCATGGATTAATGATACATGCTCAGAAACCGGAATTCAAGGCTTCAGTACGACTGCATCCCTGTCTAAAGCCCCACTATAAAGGATCAGGAGCATCCTTTCAAACCGGCTGGGCAGCTCTCTCCTCCTCTTCCCTCTTAAGAGTATCTTTTCTGCCCCTTGACTTGTTTATTATTGATTTTACCGCAATCACTATGAGCCCCAATGAGAGCACAATCATGATTATGTCTGCTATAAGCAGTATATAATTGTGACCGGCAAGATACCTCTTCAGGAGCAATCCAAGAGAAAAGAGAGTTGTTACTATCATGAAGAAAGCCGGAACCAGTAGAAATCCGCTCTTCTTCCTGTGAGCAGCCATCCATACCGCAAGGGTGATAAGTGTCAATGCCGCCATAAGCTGGTTAGCGGTGCCAAAAACAGGCCAGATCACATTGAATGCATTAGTAAAAGCCAGAACAAGCATCAGAGAAACGGAAAGAGTCGAATTGAAAATATATGTCTTTAGAAATCCGGGAGGATTCTTGAATAGTATGGACCAGAGTTCCTCAAAAAGATACCGGTTGATCCTCACCGCAGTATCAAGAGTGGTCGCGACAAAACCCTCCACCATGAGTATCCCGAAAACTGTGCCGAATGCAACAGGAATATGCAGTCCCTTGTGCATAAGTCCACTCATGGCCAGTGCAAAAGCAAGTATAGGATTTGATTTCCCGCTTTCAGGATAAACTATGTTTGCGTACTCCTGAAAATTGATTCCACAACTCAGAGCTATAATCACTCCTACAGCCAGAACCGTTTCCAGAAGCATTCCACCATAACCTATTGTTCTGGCCGATTTTTCGCTTGTCACCTGTTTTGATACCGTACCACCGGCCACCAGAGCATGAAAACCACTTATAGCACCGCAGGCAACCGTAATAAAAAGGAAAGGCCATATCAATCCCATCTTTGCATTGCCGGTGGCAACATTAAATGCCGGGGCCTCCACGGAAACTCCGGAAATCCCGGCTCCAATAGCTCCTGCAATCAAAAGAATAATTCCACCGTAGAGAATAAATACATTTATAAAATCTCTTGGCTGGAGCAGCAGCCAGACCGGAGCCCCGGCAGCCAGTAAAGTGTAAATTGACAGAATTATCATCCAGGCCTTGACATCCAGACTGACTGGCCAGTGAAGGCCCACTAACACAGAAAGGGCACAAATAATAATTGAAACAGGGATAGTAATCTTCAGACTTACATTTTTACGGTAATTGAGAAAACCTATCAGAGGCGCAAGCAGAGTGATGAAAATTACCGATGTCGATGCTATGCCGCCGATCTTTCCCATACTGATCCCATCCTTTACAACCGTCTTGAGCAATGTCTGATCAGAGGGAAGTTTCATCGTTTCAAGTGAAACAAGTGATGTCAGTGAAGTGGCCGAGGCGACAAGAAAAGAGGATGTGACAAGCAGTATCATTATGATCGTAAATGCTATAGTCAGAGCAAATCCGGAATCTCCCAGCGATTTGCGTGCTATCTCGGCGATTGACCTGCCCCTCTCACGAATTGAAACGAACAAAGTAACATAATCATGTACAGCACCTATGAAAATGCCCCCTGCCAATACCCACAACCATACCGGAACCACCCCGTACAGCAGGGCCATTGTCGGGCCAATAATCGGACCCGCTCCGGCAATCGATGCAAAATGGTGTGCGAAAACTACGGGACCTTTTGTGGGACAGTAATCCCTGCCGTCCTTGAATTCCACTGCTGGTGTCAGTCGATTTGGATCTTCACCCAGTGCCTTTGAAATAAAACCTGAATAAAAATGGTACCCCAGTATCAGGATCAAAACCGCTCCCAACAGCAACCAAAGTACGTTCATACCGTCTCCTGAAAAAGTACTCAATAAGTGATGATACTCAGCCTCCTGCCGGCATCATTCCATTCATTCCCATATTGTCCACTGATAGTGACAAACTGAGGGTAGGAGTAATTGGACTGCATATTTGTAATATTATCTTTGCCAATAAGAAGTAAAAACAAATCTGTCATCGAAAATACCAGTGGTTTCAGCAGTTGTTTAAGATCGAACCGGATGGCTTAAATGCAATAAAAAAAGGGAACCCCCAAAGTGAGAGTTCCCTTTTTAGTCCCTAGGGGAATTGAACCCCTGTTGCAGGAATGAAAATCCTGTGTCCTAACCACTAGACGAAGGGACCAGTTTTATGGACGGGCATAAATATACATTTACTTTTCCGGCAAGGCAATAGGTTCCGCAGATTTAATGGATTATAGAATGATATTTACTACTATCATGTTACTGATCAAAATAAGCACCATAGCAGCTACAACTGCTTTTTTAGTGGAATTACCTACCCCCACAGCTCCGCCATTGGTAAGAAAACCATAATAACATCCTGAAAGGGCAATAACACCTCCGAACACAGTTGCTTTGACCAGACATACGACTACATCCTGAACTTTGAACAGGAGTTTAAGTCCCTGGTAAAAAATAGCGCTGCTGAGCCCAAGTGCAAGTTGTGAAATCAACTGGGCGCTGACAATAGCAAAGAAAGCAGAGAAAATAGTGAGAACAGGGAGCATCAGAACCCCGGCAATCATCCTGGGAGCAAGCAGATAGCAGTATGGATCAAGAGCCAGGCAGGTCATGGCATCTACCTGTTCGGTTACTTTCATGGTACCCAGTTCAGCAGCCAGTTTCGCCCCTACTCTTCCAGTGATAACAAGAGCTGTAAGTACCGGTCCCAATTCGGTAAAAACAGCTTTTCCCACAGCAGCGCCCAAATAAGTAAGCGGAACTGCATCTGCAAAGAGATACTGAACCT
>DAOTAZ010000074.1:7245-11721 GCA_035382965.1 Chitinispirillaceae bacterium
TTTCGTTTCCCTCAGGGTCTCGCGCAGCGGACCCTGAGGTCAGGAGTACAATTGGAATCGATGTAACCCCGAGAAGCATCATCTGCTCAACTACCAGGTGAAATCTTTTAAGACATGAGGGAAATGCCTGAATAATTCTCCAGAAGAAGAGTGCGATAGAACCCAATTGTTCGACAGATTCTCTTGTGGCGGTTCCCAAAGCATCCGCCAAATCATTAAAAACATTTCTCATATATTAAATCCCTGCAGCCTTTCGCGAGCGCAGCCACAAACGCAGTGTAGTAAGATATGGAAAAGTAAACAATGCTACAATGACAGGCAAAATAAGTCTGCCAAAAGAACTTCTGATTCCGGTTTCTCCGGAAAAATGAAATTCATCTCTTGAAAAAACAGGTTCAAATTCGATCATGACCTTTTGAAATTGACCGCTTAGCCCGTTGCGGAGAGCCTGATAAAACCCATAGATCATCCCGGTCACCGATGGGTCTTCCAGACCTGCCTTGATCCAGACCTGGAATTTATCCAGGGATACAATGCGAAAAAAAGAAGAAAACACCCTCAGTACCCACCTGGTTATCTTCCCACGCCACTTATGGTTGCGCAGAAAAAACAAATACCTGTTCTTTTTTAACCTGTTCAATAGATTATCCCTCCGGGGAGAAGATATTTCCACACTTTCTTCTCCTTCTTCGGGTCCACCCTGCATACTTATCCCCTCTTCCGGAATACCGTGATCAAAGTCGGTTTCCGGATTCCCCACGATTTCAGAAGTAAACTTGTCTTCCTCCGGAGAAAATTTTTCCTCTTCCTCCGGTGTTTGAAAAACAATCGATTCAGGAGTGGAAATCTCTGTATCCTGCTTTTCAACAGGTGAAGGTGGAGCAGTTGGTGTTTCCGTTTTCTTGCCTATACTGCGCACAAACAGTCTCAACACCATACTATTATCAGTAAAATCATAATTGACACTGATCACCCCTGGATGAAACCACCAGAAGCGCACACATCCTGTTATACTGGCCCCGCTTCCGGAAAACCTGGAACCGAGATAAAAAGGAGAAAAAAGAAGAACAAACAGGAGCAGCAGGAAAAGTGCAGCAATGGCTGCTGCCGAGTATAACAGAATCATCCAGAACATCACCACTCCCGACTCATCCAGCAGGCAAACGATCAAGATCAGCAGCCGGCAAACGCACCTCTGCCTGATCTATAATAAAACCGCTTTCTGTGATTATCTGGTCCATGTGCACATCGTGGTAATCGAAAGGAAGTGCATCCCGGCTTATCTGGCAGTCAAAAGCCAATCCAAAAAGTGGTATCTTTCCCTTTAACTCGCGCAGGAAACCATCGTAATAAGCTTTTCCTCTGCCAAGGCGCCCGCCGAATATATCAAAAGCCACTCCAGGACAGATAACAAGCTGTAAATCGCTCTTGAAAAACCTGTCCCTCAGTTCCTTGCGTGGTTCCGGGATATTCATCTCACCGGGCAGCAGGTCTTTCTCCGGGTCCTTGATCTCTGCAATACCCAGACTCCGTGCCCCTGAGACACAGTAAGGAACCACAACCCGCTTCCCTGCACTGAGCATATCTGAAATAGCAGTACGGGTTTCTACTTCACTACCGATACTGACATAGATCATCACCGCGGCCGCACCCCTGTATTGAGGAGTGCTTTTCAGGTGTTCAATGATCATTTTCGATTTTTCCGCACGCAGAGATAACCCAAGTTCTTTACGCAAACTGATATAGTGCGCTCTCTTCTGGTTTTTACTCTCCTGAACCGGATTCTTATCAGTAATGAACTGCTCATTCACTCCTGCAGCTTCATCGAGTTCCCTTTTCAGTTTCTCACTGTAACGCCTGAATTTGGCAAGTAATCCTGCAATCTCCCTTACAAAACGAGGAAGCTCTTTGGAGCCGAAAAAAACCAGTACCAGTGTAAGAATGACCAGTACCTCAGAAAAACTCAGCCCTGTATCGATTTGCTCCTCCTTCCTGCCACACCGGCCACTGCAACACTGATCAGATATAACACCATAAGAGGCAAGGCCATAAAAGTCTGCGAAAGCACATCTGGCGGTGTAAGCACAGCAGCAACGATAAATATGAGTACTATGGCATAGCGGAAATTACGGAGAAGAAACTTTGCGCTCAGAATGCCCATGCGTGCCAGGACAAATGATACTACAGGCAATTCAAATATTACCCCGAATGAAAAACTGATCTTCAGAAGAAAACTGAAGTAATCACCAGCTTTGAAAAACGGGTTAAGCTTCTCTGCCGCATACATTGTAAGAAACCGCATCACATAGGGGAAAGTGAGATAGCTGAACATGATACCCATAATAAACAAGATTGTTGAGGCCAGAACTACAGGTAACACGACCTTTTTTTCTTTTCCATATAGTCCGGGAGATACAAAATGCCAGATCTGGAAAAAAATCACAGGTGCCGCGGCAATAACACCAGTGGCCAGGGCTATCTTTAAGCTCAGTACCACACTTTCAGCCGGAGTTGTATAGATCAGTTTTGGTGTGGGAGAAGAAAGACGAAGCGGATACAGCATTACCAATTCAAATATCTTTTCCCAGTATATCCATCCTGGAATAGCGAAGACCAGTACAGAAAGGGCAATCTTTATCACCCTCCATCGCAGTTCTTCAAGATGGGCCAGAAAAGGCATCTCTCTCTGTGAATTCACGAATTTCCTTTACTCCCATCCTTTGTACTTTCTGCCTTCTCGCTTGTCTCTTCTTCTATCGCTTTGGATGCTTTTTTAAACTCCTTGATACCGATTCCCAATCCTTTGGCAAGTTCCGGGATCTTCTTTGCACCAAAGAGAAGTATAACAATGATCAGAATCAGCAATAGTTCTTGTCCGCCTACAAAACCCATTCAAGCCTCCTTTGAAATCCTTGTCGCATTGTCTGTAGAAAAATATATTAGGGTCACACCAGACCCGGTTGTGATCAACGGGTGAAACCGGTTTCTTCTCACGATAATCTTGCACTTCCACGTTTGAGACCTGAGGAAAGCTTGATTGATCAGAAGAAAGAGTACGGATTAAATTCAAAAAAACTGAACAAAGGCAAAGAAAATTACCGATGCAGCAGGAAAACTACATATATGGAATACATGCTGTCGAAGAACTGCTTCGTACAAGGCTGCAATCGGTTGATCATGTCTATTTTGAAAAAGACAAGCGAAATCCCGCACTGTTCAACCTGCTCAAATTTTGCAGGAAAGAGCGTCTTTCCTATAATCTGGTGCCCGGGCTTAAACTGCAACAATTGATTGGTACAACAAAACATCAGGGTATCGCCGCACTCTGCAGCATTAAACCCTATTGTACTGTCGAAGAACTGCAAAAAAAACTCTCCTCAAAACCCAATCCGCTGGTAATCCTTCCGGCATCCGTGGAAGATCCGGGGAACCTGGGATCGATTATCCGGTCAAGTGTGGCATTCGGAGCCGATGCTTTACTATTAGAGAGGAAGAACACTGCTCCACTCAATGCATCGGTTGCCAAAAGCTCTGCCGGAATGATTGAACATCTCTGTATTGGCAGACCAAAGAATCTCGAGGCACTGGTTCAGGATTTCAGGTCAAAGAATTTCGCAGTGATCGGTGCTGAGATGAAAAAAGGAAAGAAACCTGAGGAGACCGATTTTACCGGTCCTCTGATCCTCATTCTTGGCGGCGAGCACAGAGGAATCCCTCCCTACCTCAATAAACTCTGCACAGGGTTTGTATCTATCCCCATGACAGAGAAGACCCAGTCTTTAAACGTGTCCGCAACTGCGTCGATATTGCTTTACGAGATAGCCAGGCAGAGGAAGTGGCCGTTTGAACAGGCTAATGAATAAAATAGAGTGCATTGGACAAATTGTTACAAACCTGCTTCCACTTCAATCCATTAGTATTAGAATAAAGATTTATATTGTGATAATTTATTTCTATTGATACTCAATAGAGACAAGACAGGAAAACTGATTATGAAAAAAGTCTACCTGCCGGCTGCTGTTCTGCTCTGTCTTGCGGCTGCAAATGCAAAATCGATTGATGTTACAGATACTATTCTGGTTAATACAGAGTGGAACAGTGACACGGTTTATATCATGGAGCACATCGCTGTTGACACCGGGATAACACTTACTATAAAACCAGGTACCAGGGTTCTCTTTGGAGCCCGTTGCGCGATCTGGGTTAACGGGACAATTATTGCAGAAGGTACTGCCAAAGCCCCGATCTATTTCACTGCACTTGACACATCTGCCGGTTGGCGCGGTATACGGTTCCACTGGCCTCCTGTCGGCAATGACTTATCCTCTTTTTCTTATTGTGATTTCAGTTATGGTAAAGCAGATACCAATTCAAATCTAGGCTGGGATGCCTGTGGTGGTGCACTCTATTTTAATAACTACATGCCGCTTCCGGCTTTTTCGTGGGTAGCCCCAACATATTGTGTCTAAGCACTTC
>DAOTAZ010000075.1:0-11509 GCA_035382965.1 Chitinispirillaceae bacterium
AGAAGAAAGAGAATTTCGCTGCAGCGCTTTTTCCAAGAGTCAGACAGCAAAATTTATAACTCCGATGAACACCTTTGAAAAGTGCTTCTCGATTTTCAAAGTCAATTAGGGAAACTAATTTGCCATTTAGTGAAATATCAGCAAAAAAGTTCTTTGTAGAATCATCAGTCGCTATTCCTGAAGGAACAATTACTCCGGATCGCCCGCTAATTCCAATAATCTGGGATACCAGTTCTGCAAAAAGAGCATAAAGGTTAACATCACCCACACCGGTAAGGTGAAATCGTCCGCCTTCATCTTTACCGATATGTGCAAATAAACTGGAGGCCTCAGCACTTCTTTTTGCAAAAACAAATTCACTGTAAAGAGCAGCTTCGGCTGTTCCTTTATTTGCATCTTTCAGTCTGTTAATAAGTTTTTCCCGGGCAGCTTTATTAATCGCATTAGCGATAGCAGGACTTCGGGATGCAAAAAACTCCTCCTCCTGCAGCTTTATCCTTTCCCATGGAGGATTCCCCAGCACACAATCAAACCCTCCCTTTTCAAATACATCAGGGAATTCTATTCTCCAGTGGAAAAAACGGTTTCTTTCAGCTATGGTTCTTGCCAGATCTGCGACTCCAGGTCGTGGCATCAGCTTTCCTCTTAACCGTAATATATCCTCAGAAGTTGGTATTTGATCTCTGTACTCCGGAGTCTTTGGCGCAAAGAATGCCGCTGTATAAACATCTGCCTTTAGCCGCAGCTGCTGTCTTTGTGCACTGTTAAGAAATTCCCGGTATTTTTTCCGCTTGGCTTCAATGTCTGCAAGGGTATCTTCAGGCATAGAGGAAAGATCAATCACAGGTATGACTTCTTTTTCCGGTTCTGCAAACATATCCTGCTCAATAACCTTTTCATCTTTGCTCTGAAGCTGTTCCCGGAACTTCTTATTTCTTTTCTTTAGTGCGGAGGCTACAGCCTTATCATCACCGGTCAATGCATTATAAGCTTCATCCGGTATACCCGAATCAACAGTATCCGGATCAAGTACTCCCACCAGTGCGTTACCGTTGCGGATATGTGCATCAAGAAAGGATAATGGTTTACCCGGTTCAAGAGCTTCGAGCCAGAGAGCAGTACGGCAAAGTTCTATCGCCATCGGATTCAAGTCAACACCATATATGCAATGCGATATCACTTCCCGCAAAGCGTGACGGTAGTGTTTCTCGGTTGGCTGGTCCGGCAAAGCATCGATACGGGCAAGCTCAACAGCCACTCGTCTGGCAGCAGCCAGCAGGAAATGGCCGGAACCACAAGCCGGATCGATAATACTCAATTTCAGTAGTGCATCACGCGGGTTATCCGGATTCCTGACCAGAGTGTCTTTTATTACCGGTTCCAGTGCAGAATGTATAAGTTCTTTTACAAGACAGTCGGGAGTATAATAGGAACCGGACAGTTTCCGGGCATTACCCTTTGTATCTGTACCACCATTAATTGCATACGAAAAATGCCAGGGACGGGAGTTAAACTCAATCTGCGGAACCAGTTCCAGAAGACTCTCATATACACTTCCAAGCTCTTCACTGTCCATGTCCCGATAGTTGATTCGTGCAAGAATCTTCCCTTGTCTGAAAAAGGAAAGTTCCCGCAGTGCTGCGAGTAATGCTTTGTTGGCAATTGATGAATTATCCAGGTCGGGACACTGATCAGCCTCAAACAATCCGCCAAGTGCAGGAAGTGCAAGACGTGGTTCACCATTTGCAAGAGCAGAAAAGACAATACGAAGCTGTTCCCAGCAATCGTTGTAATCATCTAACCGCACCCGGTTTCTGGCTTTTTCGCGCAAAACGGAGAGGCTGTAGCCATTTGTATAGAGTTCCTGAGCTTCTGTTGATCCTTCAGGATCGAGCAGCAGTCCACGATCTTCAGCAGTGAAAAGAAAAATCAACCGGTAAACCAGTCTCAAAAGCTGCAGTTGAAAAGAAGATACAGAAAGTGTGCCGTTTTCAATTGATGATCGCAACACTGTATTATCAGGGTGAGCAAGAAATCCGTTGGCCAGCATTTCCAGGGCTGCAGTTACTCCTATACGCAGGTTTTCAACAGCACGTTCACCCGTTTCATGAGCAGCTTCACGCCACTGCTCCATTATGCAGGATGAAACACCACCTTCACGTGGCATGAGACGAGAAGAGTGAAGCAACTGGTAAAAAAGTGCAAAGTCAGCATAAAGCTCTTCGGTAAACATCCGTTCAAGATCGATTTCGACAAATGCAGGACGTGTCAAACTGTGATTATCCCGATACAATCTTAATAACACGCCATTGGACACGATACCATAAAGATAAGAATCACCTGCATTGAGCAGCTCCTGAATCAACCCGGTAGCAGATCTTCTCAAACCGTCATAACCAAAGCGGTGTTCACTTTTATCGAGTTCTGTTTCTGGTCCGACAAGCACCATTGGTACTGTATTACCGAGGCTGTTATGTGTAACAGGGAAGTCTCTGTCTCCGATCTTAATGGCAGGAACCCTGGTCAGATCCTTATATCCAAGAATGGATGAAAGAAGTGGAAAAAGCCAGTTATCAACGATATCCATCACTCTAATTCCCTGGCGATGTTTCATTGACATGAAATCCTGCCATAGTGGCAATGCCATGCGGAAAGCTCGTCCGATTTCATCCCTGAGTCGCAGCCCCTTTGGGATATTGTAATCGGAATCTTCCATTTTTTTCGCTTTTCCCTGCCTGATTTCATCGAGCAGTGCACCAGGAAAAAGGCCTCCTTCAATGCGAACAGATTCAGCGACAAGTGATTCTTTTCTGGCCATTTTCAGTTTACTCCCCCACCGACCATACGAGCCGGAACCAGTACAAAAGCACCAATAATATCGGCCGGAAGTACTGGTTTTACTCCATAAGAGCCGCGGGCATTTGCAGCTTCACGCACACGACGGTGGTCTTTCAGCAGCTCTTCTGCACGGGCTTTTGCCAGGGCTTCTATTGACGAATTCATTTCCTGTATTTGATCAAGAGCCCATTTTATCTGTCGTGCTTTGAGACTATCAACCATATCACGAACCGGTTGAGCTTCAAGAAGAGGTTTGAGTGCATCATCAGTGAGGATTTTACCACCAGAGATTGCAATAATTACAGCTTCTTCTGCTAACATCAGTTTTTCCTCAGCACTGCGCTCTTTTCTTAGCGCCAACTGGCTTCGAAGCCTCAGCAGATAGATTGCGGTTCGCATCTCGACTGCATTAGTAAAAATAGCCCCACACCTGGCAATTAATGATGTATCACTCTGTGAAAGTGCAACTTCAGCAAGATAATCGGCAATAGCAGTGATAGCCGGATGAGTCCGATGCACAAAAATTGCTCCTGATTGCGGGGGATAGTGCAGATCGAAATAATCCGGAAGACCTCCATTCTCAACACGTTCACGCAATGCAGCAGGAAGATGTTCGACAGGCAATCTTAATCCTTTTGCTGTTTTCTCAACCGGTGTAGACAATGCACGGGAAGCTGCACAAACGAAGTTTTCCACATCATCTTCGGTACCCAGTGCCTTCATTGCCTTATTCCATTCAGGCATTACATCATCGGGTTTAAGTGCACGCTGTGCAAAACGGGTCACATTGCGTTTTGCAGTCTTGCGTAAACTTTCCCAGTGCGAATCCAGGTAGGTAGAGGGTTTTTCAAAGAATTCGGGACCAAACAGGCTGATGGCCTCAGCATCAGGTTCCCCCTTCAGCAAAACACTGCTTACAATAGCCTGTGACAGTTTTTCACTGTCATCTGGCATGGAAACCGGCACTCCGAGCTCTTTTTCGATCAGTTTGACTTTACGAAGAATATTCTCGAGAACGATTCCATCAACAGGGTTGTCTTCACCGTATATCATGACAGTTTTTACGATTTTTGCTTTTTGCCCGAACCGGTCCACCCGTCCTTCTCTTTGATCGTGACGGGTAGGATTCCAGGAGAGATCGTAATGGATAACCGCATCGAATACATCCTGCAGATTAATGCCTTCGGAAAGACAGTCGGTGGCAATCATTATCGGTCTTGTACCACGTAGACTCATGATTTTCTCTTCCCGTTCGACAGGAGCAAGTTCACCGGTAACGACATCGACTGTTTTATTCTTAAAAATGGTGCTCAGTTCATTTTTAAGGTAATTGGCGGTTGCGATATATCGACAGAAGATAACAGGGGCAAAACCATCATTTACAAGCTCGGTAACTTCAGCTGCAAGTCTTGCAAGCTTGGGATCTTTTTTTATTCCACAAAGCGATTCTGCTGTTTCAATAAGAGAACGGATCTGATCGAGGTATTCATTCTGTGCTGCACCTGGTTCAACATCGGATATTACCAGATCATCATCGCTTGTTCCATCGAGTATAGAATCGATTTGGATATCTTCAGTTGTTGCAGAATTATCATTTTTTTGTAATAAAGAATCGAGACGGGTTTGCAATGCCCTGACAGCTGCAGCCGGACTTGATGATACACATCTTAGAAGAGCGAGTGCTGCCCACCATGAGAGTCTCTGCTGAAAAACGGTTCCGTTAATGCTGTCATTAATGATACTGCGTGCGTATCTTTTAATGTTGGTAAAGAATTGTTTCCATTGAGAGGTCAGTTTGTAGGTAGGATCAGGTGATTTACGCTGACGATCCGGGAAAAGAGTGGTATCCTGCCATTCTTCAATATCAGCTCTTCTTCTTTGAACAAAATGGTTTCCAAGTTTAATACGGAGTTCTTCTCTCCGCGATATTGAAATTTCAGAATCAGTCCTTAATTCTGCGAATTCAGGATTAATCAGTGATAATAGATTGGTAAATGAGTTTTCATCGCCACTATGAGGAGTTGCAGTGAGAAAAATCATATGTCTGTCCGGATCTAGGGAAAGGTCCCGAAGCAGAGTAAAACGCTGATGGCGGATGGAACCACTTCGACTGCAGGAGTGTGCTTCATCAACAATAACAAACTCCGGACAGGCATGCAGGAATTCATCACGGCGTTTATCTGATTTAATATAATCAAGAGAAATAATTGTAAACGGATATTCCCTGAAGATTGTCTGACCGTGTGGAAGCCCGCGTTCCAGGCTGCCAACGGTTCCCGGACGAACGATTACCGCTTCGATATTGAATTTGGCTGAGAGTTCATCACGCCACTGATCACAAAGATGAGGTGGACAGAGTACAGAAGCAGACCGTATTTCTCCACGGTCAAAAAGTTCCCTTAGTATAAGTCCTGCTTCAATTGTTTTACCAATACCAACATCATCAGCAATCAGAAGACGCACAGTAGCATGCTTGAGTGCCATAAGTAATGGAACAAGCTGATACGCGCGTGGTTCGATGGCAATATTTCCAAATGAGCGAAACGGACCGGCACCTGCGCGAAGTTTCAGCATAAGTGCATTCTGCAGGAGGCGGACTGCGGTACTGGTACCCGGGCGGTTTGGATCAGGCGGCAGAAATGATGCCGGTTTAACCGGTTCACGTTCAAGCGGGCAGTAAATCCTGGTGATGTCGGAATCAGTGCCGGACAAGGTGCGTAAATAGAGGGTATCTTTATCAGATTGAGGCAAAACTACCCATTCACGCCCTCTGGCGTAAACAAGCGATCCAGGATTAAAAACCGTTTGAGTACTCATTTTGCACCTTCCTCAGATACCAAAGGACAGCCAAAGATCTCAGGAAATTGAGCAGCGACAGAAGGCCACCTACTTATTTCTTCAGGAAAAATTATCACCAGATAACCATACTCCTCTAATTGTTTTATGGTTTGATCATCGATTAAATTCGCAACTTTCTCTGGTTTGCCAATAAAAACCAGTGCCTGATGATCATTATAAACAAAATCGGGGGTACATGGAAATTCATTGATAGCTGCATTTGCACTATCAGGAAGCAAATGGCCATTTTTGTAAAGATATCTTAGCCATGTCTTTTCCTGAGCCGAATTAACCAGCGTAAGTAATTCATTAAACTGACTTTCTCTGTTCCCTGCAGATGTGCCAACCGACACCTGTGCAGTCATCAACTTC
Source organism: Chitinispirillaceae bacterium (assembly GCA_035382965.1). Lineage (GTDB taxonomy): Bacteria > Fibrobacterota > Chitinivibrionia > Chitinivibrionales > Chitinispirillaceae > JAAYIG01. The sequence goes on from DAOTAZ010000075.1 coordinate 6,049, forward strand.
AGGAGTATTTCCAGCACTTGACGATTGGTTCGATCGATAGTTTCATGATCAGGTTGGTTATAATAAGAGAGCAGACACTTGTAACATCCCATTTCACAGCTTGCATTTTTTGGAATAAGATCATCAGGTGAATCCGCGCCTTTATCAGGTACACTATAATGCATTATTTCAATGGCTTCACGTGCTACATTGCCAAGGGAATCCGGTCGTGTTGCCAGACGAGTGAGTACCCCGGCACCGCCCTCTGCAGCTTCATAAAAAAGAATTGCCTTGCGGTTATCTCTGTCCGGAAGCGGTTCAGCCATAAGTTCACTTTCTTCAAGCTGATAAAGAGATTCTATACCTCTTTTCAAAGCATATTGCAGAGTAGTTAAAACCTGAGGATCGAGTTCGACACACGGTCGGATAAGAAGAACATTACGACGATCTTCAGCGTAAGGAGTGATTCTCTCGATAGTTGCATTAGGAAAATCATCATCTGTTACATCATCGGCAGGGGCCTGCTCATCTTTACACCAGAAACCGGTGGTAGTATTAATATTAAAGCCGTATATGTGTTTTTCCTTTCGCCGTTTCCAGCCAAGATTCATCCGTCGCACAGTAGCAACCGGGCCGTATTGAAGTTCCATAACCGGTATTCCATCAACTTCGATGATGGTGATCCTGCGATTAAGTTTTCCATCACGCTTGGAAAACTGAACGGTAGTCTGAACATCATATCCCTGCCTCATCCGTTCTTCTTCATCGCATGTGATCCGGTTTGCTTTTCTTGTACTGACATTTTCGATTCTGTAAAGGTTGTTTATATTGATTGCATTACCCATGCGATTACCACACAATACACAGAATTCATCTGCTTTCTGCTGACCGAAATGTCCATAGCCGCAATTTGAACATTTTTTTATCTCTTCTACAGGTAGACGACTGTCTGTCGAAACTCCTCCATTACGGGCAGAAAGGATAACCTGACGTACCCGATATTGTGCACCTTCATGATATATTAGGCTGTTAGGTCCAAATTCAGAAATGGCAAGGAAACGAGGCCTTGAAAGATAGCTGTCGTATTTCTTATTAGTTTGCGCAGGAATATAAGCGGAGACCGGGAGTCTGGGGAAATTATATCCGGGTAAGAATCCTTCACCAGCCAAATAACGGTATGTAGAGAAATCGGAATTTTGATGTGGCCGGGATTCAAGCAGGATTTTCTGCTGATTAAATGCCTCATCGTGGCGACGTTTTGCAGCCATCCGTTCTTTTTCGCTTGCAGCCGGATTATCAATGATTTTGCGTGTTTCATCCATTTGTCGCCGTGTTGCTTTGTAAATATCACGCCAGCGTTTAAGAGCATCATCAAATGATCTGAATACTCTTTGAAAATGTCTGGACAGCCAGTTATTCAGTGCTTCATCAATAGATTTATCAGCATCAAGCCATAATCCTCTGGCATGTTCAAGTTCATCATTGCCAATCATATCAAGAATGACACGACACCGTTTCCATGCATTCTCTTTTGATTGTGAATTATCAAGCAGATTTGCATATTCAATAAGCAGAGGCATGGTATCTGGTTGTTGCATATCAAGCATTTCATTGAGTGTAGCTGGAAGTGCTACACGGGTAGTTGCCAACCATGTTGCATTGAGGTGCGCTGCAATCAGTTCTTCATTACAGATATCAAGTGCAGGCGGAGTTACTTCACCATGTATCATTTTTACAGGATCTGAAAAGAAGTACTGATCATGGGGGCTCTGTGCTGCACAATAAGTAATAACCAGAGCCGGTTGCCCGCTCCTGCCAGCACGTCCACTCCGTTGAGCGTAGTTAGCGGGTGTTGGTGGCACATTTCTCATATATACAGTATTAAGTGTGGAAATGTTTACACCAAGCTCCATGGTAGGAGAACAATACAGGATTCGAAGCATCCCCTCCCTGAAATCCTTTTCCCGTTCTTTTCTTTTGTCCTGATCAACCTGCGCTGTGTGCTCCTGGGCATGGATCGAATGAAACAGGGTACTACCCTGTGAAAGGAAATCAGCTACTGAACTATAAAGTGAGCGGAAAAATGGATTTGACACAGCATAGCGATCATCGCCGTATTTTTTATTATCTTCAGGAAATCGTCTTTTCCATAGCAGAAGATCGCTTTTGAGCTGATAGCCATTTATGTTTTTATCAATTTCTACTTTGTTAAGATAACCCTGCTCAAAAGCTACCCTTATCAGATCATTCACAATCCGGTTGAATTCTTCTGTAGTAAATTTAATGCTGCTGTCATTCCAGGTAAATGCGGATTTCAGCTGAGTACCAGCTTTACTTCGAATAGAAAGAACTTCTACCAGGCTGTCAGCCTTGAGCTTTTTAGGTTTAGCACCAACAAGCATTACACGCGCTGATGAAATGTCATTTTCATCAAAAATACCCCATGGTTCTTTGAGGTAATTTGCACTTTGAGCCTTGATCTGTTCTTTAGAAAGCTCGTTGAGGTAGGATGTTTGCAGGCAAAGTTTACGTCGCATATCGTTAAAAATGATTGTTAACAATCTCCGACGTACTTCAGGTAAAGCCGACTGCAGTCTGTGGTGGGCATTTTGCCACAGCTCATCACGGCATAAATCATCAAGACCTTCATATTCAATGTACAGAAGACCGAGTTGTTCCAGATTCGGGCTGTTATAGCGCCAGCCACGTTGTAAATCAGCATACAAACGATGTCCAAGAACTTTGCGCATCGCTTCTTCCGCACGCATACGATTGACGCCATGAAGAACTGCTGGTTGCTGAAGATATTCTGCACGGATGGAGAGATCATCGGTATGGAAACGAAGTGCATGGAAAACAGCATGTGCAATAGTATCATCGCGCAAATAATTTTCAGGTGATTGCGTGATTGCAGCCAATAGTGCACTTCTTAAAAGAAGCATTTGCATAAAATCATTGAAATGACCAGCCTGAAGAGAGGCGTCCTGCCGGTTGTCAGTAAATCCCAGGAGCTTTCGAGCCTTATTATCAAGAGAAACATTCTCATCCATCAAATACCGGAGAGCATTCAAAGAGATTATGGTGGTTGCAGAGCTCCTGCCTTCGCCGGAGAGTCCGGGCAATTTGAGTGCATCTTTACCACGATCATAGACTATTCCACAGGAAGGACAGAATTTAAAAGTTCCTCTGATTACTACACATCTTAATCCATCTGCCTGCATCCGTCCATCAGGAGCTACAAATACTATCGAGGGAAGCTCTCCTCTATAATGATTTTTAATTTCATTAGGTTTGTCCGGATCTATCCAAAATTCAGGTATGGAGTTCTCTAAAATCGCATCTTTCCAAACACAGTTCGGGTCAGGCATCAGGAAAGCATAAGAATCATCATCTTCATCAAAACTTCGCTCATCAATACTTCTGGGCTCAAACCGGTTCTCATCAGAACGCTCCCAAACCGGATGGAATTCCTGGCCGCAATTACGGCAAAAATAGGTAGGAAACAGCCGCTTTGTTTTATCACTGCCAGGAAGAAATACTTGCCCGCTCAGATCACATTGCCTTTTATCTGGACTTTCAAGTGTAGTAAAAAGGGTCCCCGCACCTGAAATAAACTGATGTAGACGGTATGCAAAAAAGGATTTCCCTTCATAGTTCCTGGTTTCATAGGTCAACAAAAGAAACTTGAGAAGATATGATTTGCATAACTGCTCATCTAAACCGGATTCCTGTGAAAGCATCGAAATGGCAGTTTTTATCTGCTGTGGCTTTTGCCGTACCCATTCTTCACCTTCTTTTTTAAGTCCAAGACGGGTTTCTATCCAACATGCTATGGGATGAACATGTAATTCTTCTGCTGTTATTATTTCCGGGCATCCATTTTCAAGAGTCTTACGTAAGAGATCCGGAGTACAAAATTGCTCACCTGCTGTTTTTAACTCTAAAGTTTCGCCAATTACATCACTTGCTTGAACTGTAGCACCAAAGAGTTTACTGGCTACTGCAGCTACAGCAGATTCCCTTTCGAAGCGGGAACCCTCTGTGGCCATAGTAGCAGAGGTGCCTATACAAAGCACATTTTTATTCAGAGCTTCACGTACCCGCCTTACAAGCATGGCGACATCAGCCCCCTGACGTCCCCTATACGTGTGCAATTCATCCAGAACAAGGTAATCAAGTCCAATACAATGCTCCATGACTTTTTGATCCAATTCATTTTGCCTTGTCATCAGCAATTCAAGCATCATGAAGTTTGTCAATAATATGTCAGGTGGATTTGCGGCCATAGTCCTGCGTTCATCTGTACTCTCCTGGCCTGTATAGATTCCGTAACTGACAGGGCACTGCTGTTCGCTGAAATGGTTAAAAAACTCATCTAGCTCTTCCTGCTGGCTGTTTGCCAGAGCATTCATCGGATAAATAATGATTGCTTTTGTTCTTTTTTGGGTAGCGTTTTCTTTTTCGCGAAGGATTGCGTCTATAATAGGAATAAAAAAGGTTAGCGATTTTCCAGAACCAGTTCCGGTTGTGACTACATAACTCCGATTGGCTTTAGCACACAACAGAGCTTGTTCCTGATGTCGGAACAAGCGTAAAGATTTTTCCTCTTTTGTTCCCCGTTTAATTCGAAATATCTCATCACATGTGGGATGCAAAATGCCTTCATTTACCAGTTCAGATACAGATCGCCCTGAAACAAAAGATGGATTTAGCTGAAGATAAGGAGAAGGCCAGTAAAGCTCTTCTGCGTATTGTGTATCAACATATTTTTTAATATCTGGTGCAGAAGGTGTGACAAAGCTTCTGGAAAATGCTGCATAATCTTGAATCAGACTTTCTCGAAATTCGAAAACATTCATTTGGGCGAAATCTCCTGTAGTTTAACACTGGAAAGCTTTATATCTATCCATGCAGGTTCTTCTGTGTCAGTAAACAACAGCTTGTTAGGGTTCAACAATGCAGATGAATGCGGTGTCACCGCATTCCTTGCTGGTATAAAAGTTGCATTACTCTAACATAGAACATAGCAGGAGCCCGACGTTGACTATAAGTGGCTTTGTGTCCATGGCAACTTCCCGGCTCCTTTTTTTTATTTTAATATTACAATAAAATCGGTTTAAGGCAGAACATAAAATGTAAATAATGGCTGAAACCGAAAGAATTATTAATAATATAGATCATATTAAATAGCATAAAAACAACTTGAATTTTGACAGATAAAGCTTGCCACCAGTTTTAACCAGGTTACTCTAAAACCCTTCATTTTAGGAAGACGATAAAGTAATTTATTACTGGTCATGGGCTCCTCCTTGCAGGAATTTGTTTTTTTAACGACCATTAAACAAATACCTCTGTTGGAGCCTGTGACTCTATATATAATTTCAAAGAGCTTATCTAACTATACTGTTTGGGAAATCCGGATAGACCCATTTATCCATACCATGTTGATAGAGACCGTTGCCCCGGCAGGACTTTAAATGGT
>DAOTAZ010000076.1:0-11486 GCA_035382965.1 Chitinispirillaceae bacterium
ATTCCTCCATCAGTGTCCTTACTCTGCTTGATATGGCACCGCCTCCTATAAGAAGCGCAACTCCAAAGGCTATCGTCGCCACCGCAGCCATCAGATCCGGATACACCCCTACAAGACCCAGGATCGATAGCACTATGGCCGCTGCCCCGGCCAGCCCCTCTCCTATGGATCCACCAGCTATCACCTTGGCTGTCTTGCTTACCTCCGGCCGCCCTGCTTCCCGATAACCCTGCTGAGCAGCAATATCCATCATAGCCTCCTTTATTACTGTTTTTTAACTACACACAGGCATTTTTCTGCCAGCCAATTTTAAAGCATATCAGCTATCAATAGTAGTGCAAATGACATGCCGGCTTTTGTGGCATTGGAAGGGCTTTTTTGAGGGGAAGGTATTCTCAATAAGAGAAAAATTTGCGGAGATGAAAAGAATGGAGATTCAGGGCTGAGGTAACGGATAGAAAACATACCGATACCGAATCCGATTCCGATACCAACCCCGATATGAAGAACAATACGACAATACGAGGGTACGCACCCAGCCCCTGCATTAATACTCAACCCCTCTCTATCCTCTCAATTTTCTCTATTCTCCTGAGAAATCTCTCCTCACCGCAGAACTGTGCCTCAAGAAAAGAAGCTATTATCTCCAACACAAGCTCCCTTCCCAGAACCCTCGCTCCAAGGCAGATCACATTCATGCGGTCATCCTCTACCCCCTGATGTGCCGAGTAGGTGTCGCTTATCAATCCCGCACATGCCCCTCTCACCTTGTTTGCCGCGATACAGGCGCCTACCCCGCTGCCGCATATCGCCACACCTCTCCATACCTCCCCTTTTGACACCGCCCTGGCAAGAGGTACCACATAATCGGGAAAATCATCATCGGGCAAGAACTCATACGCACCGAAATCTGCCACCTCATAGCCCCACCCGGAAAGTGCAGCCACTACACTCTCTTTGAGAGCGTAACCGCCGTGATCAACTGCTACCCCTATGGCCTCGATTCGCTTGTTTAAAGGGTTGTCTTGATTTGATTCTTTTTTCCTTATTTTGGAAATCATAACATCAATAATTAACCCCAATTTGGGTGCCAGAATTCCGCTGACCATTAAACCTTGTAAACAAGTTCTGATTGTATTTTTAGTCCTCAATGAGCGATGCATCTACACATAGAGCAGTAAAATATCTCCTCTCCTACCTGAAAAAGCACCTGATATCCATCACCGGAGGCCTGCTTGTACTGATAGCGGTGGATTCACTGCAACTTATCATACCAAGAATTATCCAGCAGATTCTCGATGAACTGGGGAAGAGTAACTTCTCCATTTCCATAATCTATAAGGGCACTATCCTTATCTTTGCATCCGCTGCGCTTATGGTCTTTCTGCGCTTCCTCTGGAGGCTACTTATTGTATTCCCATCGAGAATTATGGAAAAGCAGATAAGAGAGGACATGTACAGCCATCTCCAGAATCTGTCCTGTTCATATTTTGACAATATCAAAACCGGCGATCTGATGGCCCTCTTCATTAATGATCTTAACTCCATCCGCATGGCCACAGGAATGGCTCTTGTGGGGATGGCAGACGCGCTCTTTTTGAGCATCATGTCACTTCTGTTCATGGTCTCCATCAGCCCTCGCCTGACCCTGATCACAGTCCTGCCGCTTCCTCTTATAATCTTCCTGTTTATAAAAAGCGGCAAACTGATCCAGATCCGTCATACCAGGGTCCAGGAGGCCTTCGATAAAATCTCCTCCCACACACAGGAATCATTCTCAGGGGTCAGAATCGTGAAAAGCTTCGTTCAGGAAAAAAACGAACAGAATATTTTCCGGGATCTCTGTGATAACTATGTCGGGAAAAACATTTCACTCGTGAAAGTCTGGGGCCTTCTGTTCCCGGCAATCACTTTCCTTGCCTCCCTCTCCCTCTCTCTTCTTTACTACTTCGGGGGCAGGGATGTAATAACTGAGAGAATCTCAGTGGGACAGTTTGTCTCTTTCACCTTTTACATAAACCTGCTTGTATGGCCTATGATCGCCAGCGGCTGGGTCTTCAGTATGTTTCAGCGGGGAATTGCCTCTGCAAAAAGAATTCTCAGGATGCTCGATTCAAAGCCTGATATCAGTATACCTCAGAACAGTTCTCCTCTCCGCTCTCTGCGGGGTGAAATTGAATTCAGGTCACTTTCTTTCCGTTATAACCCGGAATCTCCCGATGTTCTGAAGTCAATCAGCCTCAGAATCCCGGCAGGCTCCTCACTGGGGATCATAGGTAAACCAGGCAGCGGAAAAACCACACTTGTATCCCTTCTTTTTAACCTCTACCCGGTAGGAGAAGGTGAGATTTTTATCGATGGAATCGACATTAACAAGATTCCACTGACACTTCTCAGGTCCTCGATCGGGTATGTACCTCAGGATCCATTTCTTTTCTCCGACACAGTCAGGGAGAATATCGCCTTTGGAAGCGCACGTACCGTCTCCGATGAAAAGATTTTTGAATCCGCCATGAAAGCTTCTATTCACGACGAGATCCTCTCTTTTACAGACGGTTACTCAGCCAGAATTGGCGAAAGGGGAATCTCTCTCTCCGGGGGACAGAGGCAGCGGCTCTCCATTGCCAGGGCAATTATAGCCGAGCGCCCGGTAATTGTGTTCGATGACGCAATGTCTGCGGTCGATGCTGCAACAGAGAAGCAGATAAAAAGAAACATGGAAAAGGTCCTTTCCGGGCGCACATCGATAATAATCGCTCACAGGATATCTACTGTAAAGGATTGCAACAGAATAATAGTTCTTGACTCCGGCAGTATTTCAGAGAGCGGCTCTCATGAGGAATTACTTCAGAGGGATGGATTTTACTCCAGGCTCTATGAGCTTCAAAAGATGAAAGGATCATTGTGAGAGGGATACACGACGAAGAGCACAGCGGAAACCGCCTCTTTAACAGGGAGGTGCTGGGACTGCTGTTGAAATATATCTTCAGGTATAAAAGAGATCTCCTCATCGCGACATCCCTGGTGGCTGTTATTACATCCGTCACACTCTCTGTCCCTTTCATCGCAGGAATCATAGTCGATAAGGCGATCGTAAAGCAGGGATACATGCTTTTCAAAAACAAACTGCAGGATGATCCTGCCATGAAAAAGGTGCTGAAAGGTTCAGTGTATCTCAGCACAGACACCCTGTTTGTTTTCCAGAGCGGGCTTTCCGGTTTTTCGCAGGAGCAGATAAGAACTCTGGCAGAAAACGGAGTTATTTCCTCAGACAAGTACATCCTTGTCAGCTTACCGCACCTAAGTAATTCAGATCCGCTGCAGGCCAGGATAGAAACGGCCAGAAAGAAAGATTTTCTGCTTGGGTTTGAAAACGGGATGATGCTTCTGCGGCAGAATGCATCGTCATATTTTACAACTGAAGAGATAATACGGCTCCGTTCATCCGATTTTCATCTTGTAAGCCTTCTGGTGCTGCTTACCATCTTCCTGTTCTTCATCCGCTTTATTTCATCGTACCTGCAGACTCTATCCCTTGTTAAACTTTCCCAGAAGGCGATGCGGGATCTCCGGAGTGATCTTTACAGTCACATGATTTCACTTGAGGTCTCGTTCTTTGACGGCAATCCGGTGGGACGGCTGGTTAACAGGATTACAAACGATATCGAGTCTCTGAACGAGATGTTCTCATCTGTACTGATCATACTCCTGCAGGATCTCCTTATTATCGCAAGTATTGTCACTGTCATGTATCTTACAGACTTGCGCCTCGCCCTGGTTGTAAGTATCACATTTCCTCCCCTTCTTGCAGTGGTGCTTCTCTTCCGCTCCTGTGCCAGGAAAGCTTACCGTATAATCAGGACCAGAATAGCGGATCTGAACTCTTTTCTCAACGAAAATATCTCCAATATGCGGATAGTAAAGATTTTTGTCAGGGAAATCAGGCAGCTCGAGAAATTCCGTTCAGTAAACGGCGAGGTTTTCCGGGCATACAGCAGACAATTGACGATCTACGCAGTTTTCAGGCCTCTGATCGATTTTTTCAGGTGGTTTGCAGTTGGATGTCTGATTTTTTTCGGTGCGAAATTCATTCTTCAGGACAGCGTTTCCTATGGTGTACTGGTCATGTTTCTGGCATACATTGGAAGCGTATTTGAACCTATTGGTGAACTGGCTGAAAAGTTTGATATTCTTCAGAGCGCAACAGCATCCGGAGAAAAGATCCTCTCTGTTTTTAAAACATCATCACGAAGTGAAAGACCACCAGTATCGATAGTGAAATCCCCCGCTCCTCTTTTCAAGGGAGAGATAGTTTTCGATGATATCTGGTTTTCATATATACCTGGTGAGCCGGTTCTGCAGGGTGTTTCATTTTCGATTCCCGCAGGAAGCACTCTGGCTATAGTTGGAGAGAGCGGCTCCGGGAAAAGCACAATTATCAATCTTCTGTGCCGGTTTTATCCCCTGCAGAAGGGACGAATCTTTATCGATGGAATAGATATAAATGAAGTGCCCATCGAGGAGCTCCGTTCGAACATGGCGGCAGTCATGCAGGATGTCTTTTTATTCTCCCGCAGTGTCCAGGAAAATATCACATTGGGCAAGGAGTATGATCAGTGGAGATTTGAGGAGGTCTCGAAACTGACCCACGCTGATCGTCTTCTCTCCCGTCTGCCCTCCGGACCTAAATTCCAGGTAGCTGAGCGAGGGAGCACTTTTTCAGCCGGAGAGAGGCAGCTTCTGGCCTTTACCCGTGCTCTCTACTTCAATCCTTCAATTCTTATTCTCGATGAGGCAACATCCAATATCGACACCGAGACCGAGTCACTTATTCAGGATGCTATCTCCAGGATAGTAAAGAATAGGACATCGATAGTTGTGGCTCATCGCCTGTCCACTATCCGCAATGCAGACCGGATACTGCTTTTAAGCGAGGGCAGGATCGCAGAATCCGGAAGCCACACTGAGCTTATCAACCGCAGGGGACTTTATTATGACCTCTGCAGGCTCCAGTTTGAACACCACTGATTTACCTGATTTGACTGATTGAACTGATTAATTTATGTAATGTCCGGTTGAGGCACTAATATTTGTTCTTCAGATCGGGGTCGTTATCGGTATCGGTATCTTTTTTTTCATCCTGAAAACATGAAGATTATTTTAATCCAGAAAAATCAATTTTTGCTAAATCCCAGAAAATAAACCTTTCTTCATGAAACGCTACAAAGCCTTCTGGTTCTGTAATCCAGGTCGTGTGTTCAAATTCTTTGTTGTATTGAAGATCGAAAACCAGATATTTACCGGGGAGTGCATTTGTATCCAGGTATAAGAGGTAATTTGCATATTGGTATTTTTCGTTGCAGAAGCAAACATGCAGCCACTTTCCTGACGGTGACAGAGAAAAGTGCTCTTTTCCAGAGCTTTTAACAGGGGCACGGCCTGAGGAATCGCTTATTATTATCGGAACAGGATCAGATTCTTTCTCCCAGTCCAGTAGAAATATCAGCACTTTATCGTTAGTAACTTTATCAACTCCCAGGGAAACACCAGTCTTCCTTTTTTCCGAAAACACAAAAGACACAGAATTTATCGCTTTTTCAACTTTCTGAAGCATTGGTATCAAAGGATGTGTGACAAGATCCAGATTATTATCAAAAGCTTTCCAGGAGTCATCGAGACCTTCTCTGACGATGTTTACTTCATCTCCGAAAGCTACTATTTCCCCGTTTGTTATCCTGACACGTTTGAGAACTTTATGTTCTATGATGTCCTCTATTATCAAAGATTTGCAGTAAATAAGATCGGTTTCCTCGTTTTTAAATGGCTCTTTTAAAAAGGGGGTAAAAAGAGAGATACACAGACCTTTTTTGTCATTAAACAGTTTCGAATTGAAGTATTCAAAATCAAGAATACCAGCAACCGGCATTTTTGGCATGTAGCTCTGAATCAATCTTCCATTCTTAAGGTCAATTAATTCTAATGCAGGCCTGCTGCCTACCAGAAGAATGTTTTCTGATAGTTGAGGTGCTATAAAAATGTTGCCACCAGCTTGATATACTTTTCTTGATAATACATTTTTAGTCATTTTTGAATTACAAAAGCGAAATACAGCAATTCTTTCTTGTTTATCATGACCAGTTTCAGCAATAATGCTATTGGGTATTATTGAAGGATATAATAAACAAACCGGCTCTTTATATTGGTGGGAGACAGGCTTAAACGGTAATATCTGTGGTGTCATTGGATTTTCTCCATGTGTATTGATTAACAGAACATATAAAAGTATTGTGAGTTTAATTAAACGGTTCATTTATCACCCTTGAATTGTTCAATTGTTTCCGGTAATTCAGGCACCCACTCCATGAGACTGATCTCTTTTCCTGTTAAACATTTATACACGGTATTAAGTTTCGGCAGAATCTCTTTAAAGTTCAAAAATCTCAGCGGATTAAGGACTAAAGCACGTGCAGGGAAATAATTGTCGATCTTTAAAAGCTCTGTATCGATAAACTTATTGTATGTTTTCCTGAAAAAATTCCTGTATGAGGACCCATGTCCTAATCTCGACCATTCAAAATTTATCATGTACCAGTCGGTGCCAAAAAGGATCTTATTCCTTACCTTCTCATCCTGTACTGCTTCTGCAAATTGACCTATGAATAAGTCGTCAAACATAAAATAAGAGGTATCCACATAAAAATTTGGATAGAGCCGCATCATTTCACACAATTTTGAAAACCAGTCAGGCTTGAATTTAAAACGATCTCTTCCCCATGATTCCTCCCCTCCAAAATGGGCAAGACACAGATGTAGTTGAGGGAATCTCTGAAGCACCTGTTCCCATGCGTAAGGACTGATAAAGTTTTCGTATTAATAATCTTTAGCATTTTTCATCGATGGCGGTATGTCATCATTATCATAAGTGTTCTGATTAAAATGTCTTAGATCTTTTTTACAGTAATGAAGCCAATCATGCGTCAACATTCCGCCACGCGATCCATGACAAAGTATTGGAATTCTATGCTTTACGCACTCACCATAAAACGAACTAAGTCCTGGTAGCTTATCGTAATCATCCGGCTTATATCCCAATGCGGTATACATTTTAAACCCAATACCGCAAAAAAACGCCAGGTTCAGATAGTCACCATTAACTCTGGATATCCTGATCGTTTCCTGCAGGTCAGAGATATTTCCTGTTTGAACCAGAAAAGAAAACGGATCTTTCCAGTGCCCGATTTTTCTAACTGGATTCCACCTCTCTGAGTTCCATCTTCTTGGATCATAATGGAAAAACGGAACTATTTCACCACCTGAATTCATGAATATCTTCTGCGTGGCAGCTAATTGCATAAAGTATTGTTCCCATTTTTTAAATTCCGTTAATGCACATTCAACTCCACTTGTGTTTATCGATTTATAGATTATCAGTCCTTTCTCAGTATTTTCAATAATTTTAATTCCTGAATATCCTCTGTAATGCCCGAAATCCATATCCATAGGCATCACAAGCATCAGCCTTCTCCTCTTTTCCGGGTCACCCAGTCCGGTTAGTTTTCTGTCATTTAAGATCTCGGATGACTTTTCAAGAGAGAGTTTACCAAGTTCCTCTGTGGTTGATTTGTTAAAGATCAGGCCAGGAGTACCGATAAAACCGGGTAGTTTAGGTACTGAACGGAGTTTTTTAAGAAATGGCATACCAGATATAAGAGGCTCCGGCGCACACATAGTGCTCTGTATATGCATGTGACAATCAATAAACCATGGAACAATTACTCCTTTGTATGGTCTCTTAAGGGGAATCTCGCATCTGCCTCCATATTTGGAGCGAACCACAGGCTCAAAGTGTATACTGTATTCTTTTTCCAGGATATCTGATGTGTCTGCAATCCACTCTGCAGTCCCTGTTCCATCGATTATTATCCCCGATTTGCTTGCGAACTCAATCGTTTGCCCATCTGGTGTTCGGTAGTATAACTCAAATCTGATCTTTTCACCATCACTCACACCTTCAACATCCGCGAGCAACCGAATCCTGTCACCCTGTGATATTTCACTGTCGCATCTCTTATCCTCATCGAGATGTTCCCAGCCCAGACTGTGAATGGAAATTCTTGCCAGCCGTTCTTCTTTTGATATGGTCGGGATTTTTTCAAACGACAAGTCGAACTCATTAAAACTATCCTGATCACTGTTGAATTTACCCACAGTAAGTAAATTGTTCCAATCAAGTCTGAAATGGTGGTATCCCGGCAAAAATGTTATTTCAGTGAAGCGGTATATTAGCTCAAGCTTCAACATATGTCCAAGATTTTCACAATCTCTGTCTTTAACATCAGGCATCAAAAAACGTATCGATACTATCTTTGCAGGATAAAGACTCTGAGTAAGATATATCTCTTCCTTTCCGTCTGATTCACCTGAACGTATCCAGTAAATTTCCAGTTTATCAAAGATTTCACCTCTTGCCCATGCCCGATACAACTCGGTGATAATTTTTCCAGGCTCCATGGTGATTTTTAGTGGTTGACATCTGGAGTAAAAATCAAAGCAGGCAAAAGCACATCCTGCTGATCCCGATCTTTTCCGCAGAAAATTCTCATGAAAACTGTTCTCCATGGAAAGTTCAAATTCAAAGCCTTCCCACAGATTTCCCATACCAAAGGCCTCGAATGGCCCATAAAGAGAATTGTTGTTATATATGAAGCTTATTAATGGTCTGAATGGCATTTTCAGCTCCACAGTGTTTTTTTTGAGTGCTTGTTAACAGAATATATGTTTTCCGTTTGTAATGTAGTGATAAAGTCTGAAAAACGCTTTTCTTTATACAGAGTTGCAGAAGGAAATGCTTGATAATAGAAAATGATCTGTGCCATCCGGGAGAATCATTATGAGTTCAGGTAACGATTGGATTTTTTGATAAGTATCGGTCAGCTGAGGCGGACGAAGGGGAAATCCAATTCGCATTCAGGCTAGGTTTAGGTCAACATTTCAACTCAGAGATAAATTTTAACCGCTTAAGCATTCCCTCACCCCAAAGGTGAATTTTTAAGATCCACCAGGGATACATTTCGATTCCGCTACAAAAATCAAACCATTGTTGCTTGAGCGCCATCTGTACTCAGGTAAATAGTATATTAATAGATTACGGTGATTTAATTTAAATCTCCTCCGAACGAATATTACAGTTTTCATTATTTCATCTATCAGGAGTTATTCATGGCACCACATGTTGATATCTGGGCAAGTTCCCCTTACATTGTAGCGGATATAGAACTTGCTGACTGGGGGCGAAAAGAGATCGAGGTTGCGGAAAAAGAGATGCCGGGTTTGATGGCTATCCGGCAGAAATACTCCAGTGGAAAACCGCTTGCAGGGGTGAGGATCTCCGGATCACTTCACATGACCATACAGACTGCCGTGCTTATCGAGACTCTGGTTGAACTTGGTGCAGAGGTGCGCTGGGCATCATGCAACATCTTCTCCACTCAGGATCATGCCGCCGCAGCAATTGCCAAAACCGGTGTCAATGTATACGCCTGGAAAGGTGAATCTCTTGATGATTACTGGGCCTGCACATTTCTGGCACTCTCATTTCCCGGTGGAAAGGGTCCCAATCAGATAGTTGATGATGGCGGTGATGCCACTCTTATGATTCATAAGGGATACCAGTTGGAAGAGGGCGACAATTGGGTAAACAGCCCATCGGAGAGCCAGGATGAGGAGTCGCTGAAGAAGGTTCTAAGAGCCGTTTACCAGAAAGATCCCCAATACTGGCACAAAGTGGTGAAAGAGTGGGATGGAGTATCTGAGGAGACCACAACCGGAGTACATCGCCTGTACCAGATGATGGAAAACGGGTCACTTCTGGTGCCTGCAATAAATGTCAACGACTCTGTAACCAAGTCGAAATTCGACAACCTTTACGGCTGCAGGGAATCGCTTGCCGACGGGATCAAACGTGCCACGGATGTCATGATAGCCGGAAAGGTGGCTGTTGTCTGCGGGTATGGTGATGTAGGAAAAGGGTGCGCCCAGTCGATGCAGGGTTTCGGAGCAAGAGTAATTGTAACAGAGATCGACCCTATCTGCGCTCTTCAGGCTGCGATGGCCGGGTTTGAGGTGACAACCGTAGAGGAGACACTTGGCAAAGCGGATATCTATGTGACCACAACCGGAAATATCGACGTTATTACAGCCGAGCACATGGCCCGCATGAAAGATCAGGCCATTGTATGTAATATCGGGCATTTCGATAACGAGATACAGGTTTCCCAGCTTGAGAAGATTCCCGGTATCAAAAAGACAAATATCAAGCCTCAGGTTGATAAGTATACTTTTCCTGACGGCCATTCCATTTTCCTTCTGGCTGAAGGGCGGCTGGTCAATCTTGGATGTGCCACAGGACATCCCTCGTTTGTGATGTCGAACTCCTTTTCAAACCAGACACTCGCGCAGCTCGATCTTCGTGCAAACCGCAGCAAGTACAAACCCGGAGTTTACAGACTTCCCAAGAAACTTGACGAAGAAGTAGCACGTCTGCACCTGGAGAAGATCGGAGTCAAACTGACAAAACTATCAAGCAAACAGGCAGCCTACATCGGAGTGCCGGTGGAAGGTCCTTACAAACCAGAGCATTACAAATATTGACAATGGAGTAGTGCCGCTGCATAGCGGCACACATTTTTCCCATGAAAATAAAAGCGATTGGAATCTGTCCGCCTCCTTCAGCTCAAGATAACCCGAAGGTCACGCCCGAACTTCTGGCATCATGCCTCGCCCGCTATTCCCGTTCCAACAAGGGAATCGACTCTATCCTGTCGTCAATTGACTGGAACGATCCGGACCGTTCAGTAGACGCGATCTTCCGTTTTGTGGATTACGGCCATGCCTCCATCACCGGAATGACCGGCGGGATAGCGATGGTAATTGATGGGTGTTCAATGTTTCTGGCTTACAAGCTCTTTGAAATCGCCCAGCTATGTGACGGACAGGAATCAAGTACCAGATATATCAAGCTGGACCCGTCCAGTCTGCCCTCACCGGCTCAGACCGGGATGAACCCTGAACTGGCGGAAAAGTGGCAATCCCTGATGGAGCTTTCGTTCCGTTTATACCAGGAAACATATCAGGAGCTAGATCTCAGAGCAAAACAGGACAGTTCAATCATGAGACTGCCCGGTAATGCTGATCAGAAGGTAATTGATAGATTGCGGAAGAATTTCGCCCTGGACAGGGCAAGATATTTCATTCCTTTCGCCACATTGACAAATGCTGCTTACGTGATGACAGCCAGGGTATGGGCAGACACCATAAAGAACCTCGATTCCATCCCACTTAAGGAGGCTCATGATTGTGCGGAAGGGCTGAGAAGTGAGCTTTCGAAATTTGTACCACGAATGATGAAGCACAGCTTTCCGGATAAAGCCAGTAAAGCACAGGCGGAACAGCTCTTTGAGTACTCTTCAGGGAAAATTCTGCGGGAT
>DAOTAZ010000077.1:0-11429 GCA_035382965.1 Chitinispirillaceae bacterium
ATATACTGCATAAATCAGATGTGGGTGGGGTTAAGGTTGGATTGAAGAGCCCATCCGAGGTTGAGGATGCTTTCGAGTTGATGATGATGCGGGTAAAGAGGAGAATGCCTGAGGCTGAGATCAGAGGAGTGCTTATCGAGAAGATGATAAGCGGGGGCAGGGAGGTAATTCTTGGGATGAAGAAGGACAGGCAGTTCGGGCCTGTTCTGATGTATGGACTTGGGGGAATTTTTGTGGAGGTCCTGAAAGATGTGTCTTTTGCGCTGGCTCCTGTAACAACTGAGGAGTGTTTCAAGATGATTTCCCGGACCAGATCATATAAACTCCTCACAGGAGCCAGAGGAGAAAAACCGGTTGATATACCATCGATTGTAACTAACCTTCAGCGGCTTTCGCAGTTGGTAATTGATTTTCCGGAAATTGAGGAGGTTGACATAAATCCGCTGAAAGTCGGGCAGAAGGGTGAAGAGGCTTTTGTTGTGGATGCAAGAATAATTCTGTCAAAGGAAAGAGGTTAAATATGCTGTCCTGGCAGGAAATGTACATGAAAAAGCAGCTTACGGCAAAAGAGGCGATAGGCAGGATAAAGGCAGGAGACCGGATTTTTATCGGGGGAGGGTGCAGCCAGCCGCAGATGCTTGTACGGGAACTGGCTGACCCTCAGAACAGTATCACTGATGCAGAAATCTATCAGTTCTTAAGCATGGGGGATGTACCATATACCAATGAGGAGTTATCACGCAAGTTCAGACTTTCCAGTTTCTTTGTCTCTTCACAAATGGAGAATGCCATAAACAGCGGCCACGGTGACTATATCCCTGTTCACCTTTCAAACATCCCTGCGTTGTTCAAATCCGGGTGTATCCCTCTGGATGTGGTACTGATTCAGACTACTCCTCCGGACCGTAACGGAAATCTGAGTCTTGGCGTATCGATTGACATTATTAAGTCTGCTGTTGAGAACAGTCTTCTTGTAATTGCTGAGGTAAATGAAAAGATGCCCAGAACAATGGGGGATTCCTTTATCTCTTTAGAGCAGGTAGACGCTATAGTTATCAGCAGTGAAGAGATCCTGGAGTACCGACTTCCGGAAGACGATCCGGTTATAGAGACGATCGCCAGAAATGTGGTATCCCTGATAGAGAACGGCTCTACTTTGCAGGCGGGGATTGGTCCTATTGCTCAGAGTATTTACCGGTTTTTCGGAGAGAAGAGGGATATAGGGATTCATAGCGAGATGATCGGCGATTATGTTGTTGATCTTGTAGAGAGCGGGGTTATAAATGGTTCTGAAAAGACTCTTAACCGGGGAAAAATAACAACCAGTTTCTGCATGGGTACCCGGAAACTGTATGATTTTATCAATGAAAACCCCGTATTTGAATTCAGACCATCTGAATATGTAAACGATCCAGCTATAATCAGCGGACATCGCAGAATGGTTGCTGTGAACGAAGCTTATGAAGTTGACATGACCGGACAGGTGTGTGCGGATTCATCGGGATATGGGTTTTCAGGCGGTGCAGGCGGTATGATCGATTTTGCACGTGGTGCATCGGGATCTCCTGACGGCAAGGCAATTATTGCGCTGCGTTCTACAAGTAAAGACGGGAGAGTTTCGCGGATAGTGCCCAGGCTTACAGAGGGATCCGGGGTAATGCTGAGCCGTGCGGATGTGCGTTATGTGGTTACAGAGTACGGTGTAGCTGATCTTTTCGGCAAGAGTGTACGAGAGAGAGTTCTTGCTCTTTGTGAAATCGCTCATCCGGACTTCAGGAATGAAATCCTCAGTGAAGCCAGAAATCGCCATTATATCTTCCCTGACCAGAAAGAGCTCCCTGGTGTCCGTTACCCGTCTGAATATGAGACGAGCAGGGTTCTGGAGGACGGGACTGAGCTTTTTTTCAGACCTGTAAAGCCAAGTGATGAGAAGGCTATCAGGGATATGTTTTATAGTTTGTCGGAGCAGTCTGCAGAGTTCCGTTTTTATCAATCAACAAGGGCTTTTTCCCATAAATTTACCCAGGAGTTTGCTGTAATCGACTATTCCAGGGACATGGCCATAGCTGCACTGGTGAAGGATCCGGGAGGGGAGCAGATAATCGGTACCGCGCATTATTTCCTTAATCCGGCAACGATGAAGGCGGATGTGACGTTTGTGGTAAGAGATGACTGGCAGGCAAGGGGTGTAGGCACCTGTCTGCTTTCAATACTGATTGACATTGCCCGCAGACGGGGTCTCACAGGTTTTGAGGCCAGGGTAGGTATAGAGAACAGCCTGATGCTTTCAGTATTTTATAATTCAGGTTACAGGATCTCAACCAGGCGGGAGGGAGATTTCTACCTGATAGATTTCAACTTTAAGGAACGGAAGCAGGGAGAGACGTGAAAGAGTTTCTGAATGTGGCAATTGAGGCTGCCCGGGAGGCAGGCGGTTTTCTGCTGGAGAATTTCGGGCAGACAAAGAAAATCGAGCGTAAAGTAGATCAGTGCCTTGTCACAGAGATTGACAGGGAATCCGAGCGGATTATCACGAAAATCCTTCGTTCCTCCTTTCCAAATCATGGAATAGTGGGAGAGGAGGGGGCAAGCAGGGAGTCAAGCGGTGAGGATGGGTATCTGTGGGTGGTGGATCCTCTTGACGGGACCCACAATTTTGTCAAGGGTATAGGGATGTGTGGGGTCTCTATAGGACTTATAAGAGGGGAAGAGTTTATTGCCGGTGTGATAAACCTCCCCTCGTATGGTGAACTTTACTGGGCAGAAAAAGGTGCTGGTGCCTTTAAGAACGGGGAGCGTATCGGTGTTTCCGCAGTAAATGAACTCAGAGACTGTACGGTTTCCTATGATTCAGGGATGAGGAGCGGGGCTGACAGGAAGATCGATGTTTTAAAGAAGCTTGCTCCGGAAGTCTTAAATGTCCGCATGTTTGGCGCCTCTGTGCGAAATCTCACATATCTTGCAGAGGGAAAAGTTGACGCTGTAATAGAGTTTGATGACAAGATATGGGATTTCACGGGTGGAGCGGTGATTGTGCTGGAGGCAGGCGGAAGGATCACGGATCATTCAGGCAGGCCTTTTTCCCCACAGAACAACTGCTATTTAGCATCGAATGGTCCCATTCACGATTCTCTTCTTGAAATGTTTTCCGGACTGGAATGTTGAATTATGGGCATGGATGCGTTCTGGCTCTGTTTTGTGCCTCTTTTTGTTGCTGTCGATGCTTTCGGGGTGCTGCCGCTTTTTCTCTCTTTTACCGAGGGAATTGAGCAGAAGCGCCTTAGAACCCTTATAACTGTTTCTGTTATAACTGCCACTGTAGTTGGTCTTCTGTTTCTTTTAATCGGTGAAGTTGTTTTGAGGATGCTGGGGATAACGGTTGCGGATTTCATGATAGCAGGCGGGATAATACTTTTTCTGATATCAATCAGCGACATAGTGACTGTTGAGAAACCGCTTCGCAGGGTGCAGACCCAAACCCTTGGCCCAGTTCCTATCGGTGTGCCGCTTATAGTCGGGCCGGCTGTTCTTACCACGATAATGCTTCTCTCCAGACAGTATGGCCTTCTGCCAACTGCAATTGCCATGGTTGCGAACATACTCATTGCTGGAATTCTCTTTTTCACCTCCGGATATGTGATAAAGCTTATCGGCACCGCAGGATCAACGATTCTCTCCAAGATTTCAAGCCTCTTTTTGGCGGCAATAGCTGTTATGATGGTGAGGAAGGGGATGATGATGTTTTTTTGAAATATCGGTATGTAGAAACTAACCAGAACCTCCTTCCTTTGTCCCCGCATGCACAACCTCTCTACCATGCCCCGTCACACCAATCGCAGACCTGAATGTCAGCTCTCCACCCATCCATCCTGTGACAACTAACACCAGAGCAGTAGCTATGGAGAGGGAAATTCCAACCGGAACAACAGATTCAAGGGGATTACCGACACGCAGAATCCAGTTTGATAGTGTAAGCAGCATGGCGATTGCATTGCCGATCGCATGGACCCACCCAATATACCCGGCCCGTGCCCTCCGGATAGTGGCAAAATCGATCAAACCAAATACAGCAGCAGTTATCCCCATCACAAACCCTGCTCCTGAAACCCACAATGCAGTCTGTGCCCAGCAGGTATTTCCTGTCAAAATGTACAGGCCATCAATAAACGGCAGAGCAATCAGAAAAGCGATAGGGAAGACGATAAATATGGGATGAACAGGGTGACCGGATATGGAGGCAGTACTCCTGACACCGGATACTCTGAACATCGGCGCGGTTTCTTTTTTTGTTTCCATGTTTCTCCTGTGATACACTTTTTATATAGATCTCGTCAGTTCCCAAAGTCGGCATCGGAATCGGTATCGAAAATTTATCGATTCCGATACCGATACCGACCCCGATGACGAGACATTATCATCCAGTCCTAAAAATTTATCCCTGCTGCAGAAAGCAACCTCCTCCAAATATTGGCAGACAAAGAGTTATACGGCTGCTGACGAATTATAAACGGTCTGCCTTTTTTATTCCTGACCCTGAATTTTGTTTTTCCTGAGCTGGTTTTGTATACATGCAAATCAAAAACCGATCCTCGAAAACGCAGTGATTTCAGTTTAAGTTCCGGAAGCCAGTCGGGGAGGAGTGGATCGAGGAAAAGTATGTTTAACGGGGCAAAGGGTTGAAACCCGCACAAAATATTGACAAACAGACCGAAAGCCGCAGCATTCCAGGTTTGTGGCACATTAGCCCTGGGGAAGGCTCCAGGATGCCCATACAAAGCCCGGTCGTATCCACCCACACACTCCGGAACCCAGTCGTTTCTCCAGTGCAAAGCAAGATCAAAGTTTGCCTTGATCAAATCCATTGCCTCCCTGTCAAATCCATACCTTCTCAAACCAAAGGCTATGGATGCGTTTTCAACAGGCCAGATCGACCCCAGATGATAATCCAGAGGGTTAAAGGAAGGGTGTGCAGAGGAAAGTGTTCTTACACCCCAGCCGCTGAACATGTCCGGTGAGAAAAGTGCCTTGACGACAAGGGGAACTTTCTCTGAATCTATGATTCCCGTAGCGAGACAATGACCCATATTCGATGTCCGGCTCCTTATTTTCCTCTTCCTTGAGTCAAGTCCAAGAGCGATATATCCCTCGCTTTCCACCCAGAAATCCCGGTTAAATGCCTTTTTCAGACTTATTGCCCTTTTCAGATATCGCAAAGCATCTTTGCGGTTGCCTGTTATAAGTGAAAAGAAAGCTCCTGCCTGAAGAGCGGCATAGTAGTAGCCCTGAGTTTCACTCGTGGCTATCGGCGGGTCTACAAGCTCCCCATATTCATCTACTATGGCATTTTCCGAATCTTTCCATGCCTGATTCCTGGGTCCATCAGGTGAAAGAGTCTTATACTCCAGAAACCCGTCCCCATCCATGTCACCATACTCCTCTGCCCAGTCAAGTATCCTCCTGCAGACCGGCCAGATCTTTTTAAGCTGATCATTATCGCCTGACCAGGCATAAGCAAAAGTAAAAGCGACTATGAACATGAAAGGGGATGAGAAATCACCATAATAGCGCCGAAGGGATTTTTTCCAATCCTTGACAGGGGATCTCTCCTTGCCTGCTGGATAATTCTTCCAGGCTGCTCATCAGTTTCCGGGTTTACAACTTTCCCCTGGATTCTGGCAATCGATGTTAGAGAGGAATATGCTGTCTTTCCTTCATCAAACAGTGTGATCATCCACGAGGACGTAAGTGCATCGCGGGCAAAAAGATGAGGATAAAGAGGATAGCCCGCGGCAGGTGTAAGCCACTCCTCACGTGCCCCGTCAAGGAGTGATGCAAACCCGACAGTTCTTATCGAGTGATTGACAACTCTCCCGAATTCACTTCCGGGTGTTTCTATCCTGCAAAGACCGGAAATCCAGTTCATAAGCACCTGTTCACGTTCGTTTGATTCGGCCAGATCCACAGGGTCATCCGGATCATCTGCCCGCACATGTATCGCAGTCTTTATCCCTTCTCTTCTTGAGAGAGTAAACTCAGCCCTGATCTTTCCCTCTTTGTGCTCCCATACACCATCTCCGGATGTCTGTACCACTGTGCTGATCCGAAAATCAGGGCTGATACACCTTATTGTCTGTTTCTGATCGATAAACTCCTGTTCTGAGGGCATCCTGGCTGCTATTTCACCTGACTGGGCCTGATCTATAGTGATAAAATCTGCACTGCAGATCCATTCCAGTGTAAATCTGACCTGCTTTTCCCAGCAGTTTACAATAATCAGTTCGCAATCAAAACCTGACGGAGAAACGGTGTACTTTTTTCTTATCTCAATGTTGCGTTCAAGGATTCCATCCTGTCTCTCTATCATCCCTGAGCCACTCCCGCCGGTTCCCCCCTCATGCACCTCCGGATAGATCATCGTGCATTCTATAATGTCCGGGTAATTTGTAAATACAGAGCAGAAATGGGGAAGTCTGCCATTAATGCGAAGTTCGAGCTTCTGAAGATATCTTACACTCCTGAAAAAATACCCGCTCAACCCGCGACCGGTGATCTCCCCATGATGGTCTGTTATAAGAAGCGACTGACCTCGCCAGAGACAGTTTATCTCAGGATGAACCGAGGCCCGAAAAGGGGAGAAGAGGTCTTCATCCATTTTTTCCCTCACCTGTCACTTTGCCTGAACCATAAGCTTAGATGTCCTGGAGAACTTCTCTTTACAATAGAAATGCCTTTCCTGTTTATAGATTCACCCAGATTTCTCATCTCCCTCTCAGTAAACCCCTTGCGAATCGAGATTTTGCCGTCGGCAACAGCATAACTTCCCCTGAAAAATGGGGCTGTAAGGGAGAAGGCAAGAAGGGAGAGAGGTGATCTGTAAAGGTCGTTGATCAGAAATCCGTAACATGCACTCTCCGCCATCAATTGCAGCAGAGGTACTATAGTTTCATCCTTCAGATGATGAAGGAAGTGGTTGGCATAGATATAATCGGCTCTGTGACTCTTCAGGGCTTCGAATGCATCAATGTGCTTTACCTCGATATTTCCACAGTCGATGCACTCTCTTCTGGCATATCTGACCGCAATCTCATTGTTGTCGATACAAGTGAGAATGCATCCGATATTTCTCTTCGCACACACCCCGCTTAGCCATCTTGCGATCTCTCCTCCTCCGCAGCCCAGTTCAATGACAGTGATATTCTTCAGTTTTCGTACGGAAACATCCATGAGAATTGTTTTAAGGATAAGTTTTCTGATGCCGGAGAGATAAAGGTTGATTGTTTTCAGATGATCAAAGGTACGGGTTAACATGACAGGATCAATCTCTCCGGAATCCATGATCTCCTGACAGTTGGATCTTCCGGACCAGTTTGAAAAGAGGAAACCCAGGCTGACAGGTCTCTTTTTCATGCCTGAACCCCTCCTCTATACAGACTTTAAAAGAGTTCCATGTACCGACAGGCCGGCTCCGAAACCCAGAACGCATACAGATTCCCCGGAAGAGATATTTTCCGTTATTTTATCGATTGCAAACATTACCGACGGGGATGACATATTTCCGTATTCCTTTAGAATATTCCTGGAAGTCCCGATTTTACTTTCAGTTAGAGAAAGAGAACTCTGGACAGAGTTGAGGATTTTTTCTCCTCCGGGATGAATCGCCCAGTTGTTGATTTCTGAAACCACTGTCCCGGAAAGAAGATTTTTTACAAATGCTGGAAGCAATGAACCGAGAATCTGTGGAAGCCCGGGGCTGAGTTTGTTATGGAGCCGGCCGTTTTTGTAAACATACCTGACAGCCTCACGAAATTGGGGAAAGACACTGGAACATGATGAAAGAATCTCAAAACCGGATCTTTCAGATGAAACAATAAAAGCCGCTGCTCCATCACCGAACAGTGCATTGGAGATCAGAAGGCTCATGTCATTTCCCATTTGAAAAGTAGCACTGCAGATCTCTACCGCTATTCCGGCCACAGTCATGTTTCCCGCCTGAGCCAGGGAGGAGGCAAGCTGAAGATTGGGAATAGCCCCTCCACATCCCATACCGGCAAGATCGTATAACTGCACAGAATTGTCCAACCCAAGCTCCTCTATCAGATATGAGCTTATTCCGGGACACAAATACCCTGTACAGTGTTCGTGATTATGGCATCGATAGATCTTATATCCACATCAGCCTTACTGGCCGCTTTTCTGAGTGCTTCTGCAGAAAGGGAAACAGCCCATTTCTGAAAACGTGAAGCTCTGATGTCAGGGTGCTCGTTTCTGATCTCTTCCAGTTCCCGGAGATTTTCTGCCGCAAAATGCCTTTTCTTTATCCCCGGATGTAAAAGTACCTTCTCCAGTACATCCAGAGAGCGGGAAGACAACTCTTCTGAATAGTAATGCTTCAGCAGATCCGATATCTGCCTCTGTTCCAATGAAAGTGATGGAACTGCGGTTCCTATTGAGTTAAGATATGCCGGCATCTATATCTTTCCAATCACCAATGCAGCCAGATGTCCCCCAAACCCGAATGATTCAGTCAGGGCGCTCTTTACTGGATATGAGATTGTTTCTCTGGTAAAGTTCAGAGACTTTACCGGTGTTTTTATGTTCTTACTTCCATGAATTTTGTTATGACAGACAGAAAGCGCTGTTATTGCAGCCTCGAGTGCACCACTGGCACCAAGAACATGCCCTGTAAGAGATTTTGTGCTGTTTATAAGGACATCGCTGCCGAACACTCTCTCGATTACATCCGCCTCTATCTGGTCATTTAAAACAGTTCCGGTCCCGTGAGCATTGATATAATCGATCTGATGAGAATCGAGTCTGGCCTGTGCCACAACTGACCTTAAAAGGCTCTCTATCTGTTTGCCATCCGGCTCCATCATCATCAGATTGTATGCCTCGAATTTTTCCTGATACGCTTTAATCTCAGCAAGTGGCACAGATCCGCGCAGTTCAGCCTGCTCAAGGGATTCGATCACAAACATCGCACAACCACCCTCAGAGAACAGAAATCCTGACCGGTTCTGATCAAACGGGCAGTTACAGCTCTCAACCGCAGTATTCTTTGTCAATGTTCCCGCAGAGTCAAATCCCCGGAAAATCCCGCCGGTTGGGTCGTGAAGGTACTCGACACCCCCTGCCAGGGCAAAATCTATTGTTCCTTCCGAGATTGCCCTGAATGCTTCACCAATTGCCATCGTTCCCGATGCACATGCGGTACTTACAGTGCGGTTCATCCCATGAATCGAAAGACGAATCCCCAGAATATCGGCACTCCCGTTTATCATCATCATCGGAACAGTGAACGGGTTGTATTTGACAGGCGCAAGAAAGTTTTTCTGCATAGGCGAAATGTGTGTGGAGTGGGCGGTCAGAAGAGAAGTTATCCCTCCTGCACCTGTGCCGATAAAAACACCAGATCTTTGCGGATCGACTCCATCCAGACGCATTATTTTCTTTTTGGGATCGATCTCTGTGTGTCCGATCCCGGAAAAGCTTATTGCCTGAAAAGCAGCATCGAGCACCATCTGCTGGCAGAGGTCAAGCTGCAGGTGGTCCGCTTTTGAAAGCCAGGACGAGAATGGTGAGTACTTGTCAAGAGGAGACCAGTAACGGGAACTGAAAGAGGAGTACTTGTCCCATTCCTCCGGAATGGGAACGATATAGTCTTTCATCTGCAGGCATGAGCCCCAGAACTCATCTGCTGTGTTACCCAGGGTGGAGATTACTCCTATTCCTGTTATGACAGCCCTGTTTTTCATCATGCGATACTCTCTGCCCCGGTAAGTGCCTCGAGCGCATCCTTTACGCACACTATACCTTCAGCCTGCTTGTCGGAGATGGAGATCTTGAACTCATCCTCCAGTGCCATTATCAGTGTCACTTTATCAAGAGAGTCAGCACCAAGATCCTCCACGAACCTGCTATCTTCTCTGATCTTTTCGCAATCGATTGCAAGCGTATCACTTATAACCTTAAGCGCACGGGAGATTACCAGTTCTTTCTGCATTTTGACCTCCGGTTGTATGGCTAAAAGATGCTTCCATCATTCAATCCCTTCTCAAGAGATTCTATCTGTGAGATGATCTCTTTCTGATACTCAGGCTTAATGCTTACAGCATTCTTTGAATACTTCTCACAAAGTGAACATGTCCTGCACTGAGATGAATCACATCCTTTTTTGGAAATTTTTCTTAAATATCCATCGAGTTTTTTATTGTCGATATAAACCGAGGAATCCTCATCGAAGCGGTCTATCAGTGCGCTGTCGACAAATTTCAATATTCTGATTACAGAGCCTGGTTTTATCTTGTCAGGACGGAAAAAGGGGAGAATTGTTTTATAACTCTTTATTCTGGCCACAGGTGCTATAAGCTCCATCAGATTTCCATCGAAACTGCGCTCCACATAGGCTTTTACTCTTTTTACAAGCAGCTCGGTAAAACAGGCCCGATCCACAATTTTAAAATGGTGGTAACCTGATTTTTCATACAGCGAAAGGTCTTCAGGGCGAATCCATATCGATTTCAGGAAAAAGGATTTATCGCGGAAACGGTACGATGAACAATGCAGGAAGCAGTAATCAAGGTTAAAGGAGTGCATCCTGGAACCCTCTCTGGATGCATGTGTCAGCATATTCATGTGTGCCAGTTCAAAGGGGCACTCCTGAAGGCAGCAGGCGATAACAATAAGCTGCAGATCGCATTTTACAGAGGAACGGATACTCTTTAATAAATCGAATCTTCTATTACATGAGATTGCACTGATACAAAGTATATCAGCTCCCATCTCTTCCCACCACTGGGCAGCTCTGGGAGTGGAGATACGTGCGAACACACCTACACGGGTCTTAAAATGGGGGTAACTGGATTTGATGATTTTTAGAAGATAGGGGACAGAGACAGTGACACTGTCGACACCCAGTTCAGAGAGGTAATCCAGGAATCTGCGGATTTTTTTTTGCCCGTCACGGGTCTGCTCGAATCCATCGAGATTGGCTGCATTGAGAAGATAGTTGAATTCAATATTGTGAGAATGTGCCTGTTTAACCGCTTTTTGAAGCATCTCCCGGTTCGCATCAGCCACCATGTAGGTAGATCTTCCACCGCCAAGGAGATCGCTTCCCAGTTTTCCGAAAACCTCTCTTACTTCCGGGAAGACAGAGAGTCCGGGGATAAGATTTGGATCAAAGGTAAAAGCTACACTTAGTACCATGATGCCTCTTGATAGTAGGGGACAGGTGATCAGAGGTAGATTTCATTGCAAATTTCAGCCCAATTAGTGCTCGCACTTAAATACTTTGCATCCTAAGTCCCCTGCTCCCTGAATCCCAGAGAGGGGGACTTTGGGAGGAGGCAGATGGGTAATGGAGCAAGGGAGGAATCACGGTTCAGGCATTTCTGTATAGAACTGGAAAAAGCGCAAACATTCTCAGG
>DAOTAZ010000078.1:0-2806 GCA_035382965.1 Chitinispirillaceae bacterium
TATAGTTAACTACATCGAAAAAAAGTGAACGATAGAAAAGGACTGTATCCGATTTATCGGAAAAGCTAGCGATACGGAATCTCAGCGGTATTCCCGCATCAACAAGCTGCTCGAGACGTTTATTCCAGGCAATCTCCATCTGGCAGTTAAAACTTATTGTCTGCTCATCTATAAACCTGACAAAACGAGCATCTATACTTGCCCTATCCGCCTCAGGAGCAAGCCAGTGCGTCAGATACAACAGCAAACCCAGCAGTCCCTCGCGCATCAGACCCTGCTTCCTGTCTGCCCTGAAAAGCTCATCCCAGATTCCCCAGTGTCAATCTCAGACGAACACCGGGATTAAAGGAAATAAAACCTCTCCCGGTTCCAAATCCGTTCAGAGAAAGCATCAGCAGTCCATTAACATCTGCCCCCAGATGCATCCATGGAAGTACAGTAACGGTAAAACCGCTATGAATCTCAAACCCGGTGAAAGCAGCTTCTGCCTTTTCCGTCTTATCATTATATCTGTCCCAGACAGCCTTGAACGCATTTGCGCTCTGGTATCCTCTGTCAACATTGATCTTTCCGCCGCCAACAATCCCACCCACGAAAAAGTTCATGTTGCCCTTAAGGAAAACCTTTTCCAGTAAGAGTCCTCCATAAAGAGTCTCAACTTTCAGCACCATGATAGAATCTGATTCCTGCTCTTCACTGCCAAAAAAGAGATCCCCTTTCCAGCCGCCGAAACCCACTCTTGTACCCTTGCCCACTCCACCATAAAACAGCGCACCTATCGTGAGCACTGGAGAGTATCCATCCACCAGGTCCGGAAAATCCCAGGCCTTAAGAACCCTGTCTCTGTGAGCCAGATCATATACAGGCTTTAGATGCAATCCCAGAAGCAGAGGCTGAAGTACAACACCACCTCCATAACCCTGTGCCCGGGATTTTGAAATAAAACGGGTAAATGCCTGCACCCCATAGCTTATCTTCGATTCCAGCTCACTGGCATCAATAGTATCTATTTTGGCCTCACTAACCCTGACACTATCCTCCAACCTGTCTTCCAGTGCATCGAGACTATCCTCCAGCCTATTCTCAGCCTCCTCCATCTCATCTTCACTCAGAACAATGGTGTCAACAGCCCTTGCAGGTTCAGAGATTTCTGGAGAGACAGCCTGAATTTCTGTTGAGTCACGAGGACTGACTTCCTCAGCGGATAGTTGGGTCAGCACAGAAACTGGTACCAGAAAGCCAACAACCCAAAATTTCACATCCATCGTAAATCTCCTGGAATTTGTAAACAACCTCATACCACGTTACCAAACACGACTCTGAGCCTGATACCGGGATTCACGGTTGCGAAATTACCGTATTTGTATCCAAAACCGGATGTCGAATAGTAAATAACCGTCGATGCATCGAGGCCAAGGTGCATCCAGCTTGTCAAAGAGAACGTCAGACCACCATGCAGATCAAATGCCCACATAGGCGCAAACGCCATACTTGTACCCTCTACATCTTCTTTAAAATCATCACAATCATAATCATCACAATCGTAATTATAGCTATCAACTTTACGGAACGCCCCCTCAGAAGCACGCCTGTCAGCAATGACAGCCAGCAACCCTCCTCCGATCATACCACCTGCATAGGCATTGAGTGTCCTGCTTAATTCGAAACTGCGTTCCACAATCATACCGGCACGAGCAAAAAAAGTATGCAGATGAATGACGGAATCAATCAGACTGTCCCCTGTCCTGGAATAATACGAACTGTCAGCCACTCCCTGCCATTCATCACTATACTTGGAATTGTATCCTGCCCATCCTCCCATACCGATCCTCAACCCATTTCTCTGCAGCCCCGAATACCCTACTCCGCCTACAGTAAAAAAGACATTGTTGCTGAAATCAAACCCCTTTTTATCCAGGTCATTTTTTACCAGCTTCTCAACCGGTCTGAGATTCATACCAGTGATTCCTATCTCAAAGCAACCCGATCCTCCAATTTTCCTCTCCTCATTCTGCTCCTGAGCAAAAGCACTGAAAATCAGACCTGTTCCGGCAACAACCACTAACAATTTTTTAAACATCTAAAGCCTCCTTGGTTTAGGTTAGTTGAACACCTAACCGCTTAATCAAAGGCTGTGCCAGATTTTTTCTACATCTCTATCTCCCTATTTTACAGAGAGTTAGAGATACGTGCGCATTTACAGCCCATAACAGCTCATATCAATTTCATATATCAAATCTATATGATGCCTATCAATAGTATATAACTTTGATTTACTTGATTAAAGGATTTGTATGATTATTACCATGGGAGAGGGTTTGTGTTTTCAGGTTTGGAGAGAGTTGTTTTTTTATCTTCGAGATGAAATTACGGCATAAGGAGGTTAAGTCAATGATTACCTCGGAGATGAAGCAACAACTTAAATGTAAATTTTCTGATTCAAGTCCGGAATTCACCCCGGAGATGAACCAAGGATTATGCAGCCTTCTTCCTAAGATTGGCTCCGTCGGGCCAGGGACAGCAGAAAAAGTAAAATGATGGTCCGTCCCTTTTTTTTAATTTTTTCCATTGGGGGTTGATCTCAGTATCGACATCAGAATCATACTCCTGTTTTATTCAATGATTCGAGATCATCGATTTCCTTTTTTACCCATTTGGAGATTCTGCCATTTTTATCCGTTCACTGTGTCACCTCCGGGGTAAAAGGCAACTTAATCGCTTAAATCATATACTCACCCTCACCTCTGGGGATGAAACAATGACTTAAGCGGTTAATCTGTCGGGTTGATTATTCACCTCAGAGATG
>DAOTAZ010000078.1:2906-4032 GCA_035382965.1 Chitinispirillaceae bacterium
AAGTCACCTCTGGGGTGAAACAATGACTTAAGCGGTTAATCTGTCGGGTTGATTATTCACCTCAGAGATGAATCAAGGACTCTGCAGCCTATTTCCCAGAATTGGCTCCATCGAGCAAAGAACAGCAGAAAAAGTAAAATGATGGTCCGTCCCCTTTTTTAATTTTTTCCATCGGGGCCGGAATCGGAATCGAACTCCAATTTTTTAACCACAATGAATAGAACACATTAAGTATTATTCGATGCCGATATTGAATTTATCCACCCTGGGGTTTTTATTCATTTTTTGGTCTTTCACAAAGTCACCTCTGGGGTGAAACAATGACTTAAGCGGTTAATCTGTCGGGTTGATTACTCACCTCAGAGATGAATCAAGGACTCTGCAACCTTCTTCCCAGGGTTGGCTCCGTTGAGCCCGCGATAGCAGAAAAAGTAAAAAAATAGTCCGTCCCCTTTTTTCCAAGACAGACCTCCGTTGAATACTAAGAAAATAGATTTAATATTTCACCACGATATCAAAAACTTCAAGAAAATTGACTTCTTCATACACCCCAGAATCGGCATCTGAATGGGGAAATAAGAAACATATAAACGAAAAAAATCACCCCCCCTATGAACAAAATGTAGGCTCGTCTTTTTAATCTACCTCCCAGCATTAAAAAGAAATCCTTCCTTCCGTTACTAAAAACCCTCCCATTCACTCAATAATTCATCTCCGGGGTATAAAGATGAGTTAAGCGCTTAAATCATTACCTCTACTTCAGCCCCGTAATAAACCCATAACTCATCCCCCCGCAACAACATTCCAGTCGGAAAAACAGTATTGGGAACAAGCCCGGATATCTCGTATGCCGCCTTCTGATTGAAAAAAAAATCCGAAATTGCAGCACTAACCCTGTATGGACACTCCCTGTCCAGAATTACTGCCCCTACCCGGTAAACAAGCGAACCCGCATAGTACTTGGCCCCCTGATACAGAAGAAGCCAGCCAGCCGATGTCTCCACAGGAGGAGGGCCGCTGCCGACCTTAACAGCGTTCCAGGCTGGACCCACACCCTCAGGAAGCACAGCATGAGGTTCTTCCCAGTAAAGAAGATCCGGTGAAAACGCCAGCCAGATATTCTCTG
>DAOTAZ010000078.1:4042-11286 GCA_035382965.1 Chitinispirillaceae bacterium
CCCGCATACATCGGGTCTATGCAGAACAGCATATTTTCCGCCAAATTTTGACGAAAACAAGACCACATCCCTGTTACCCGGAGAAAGAATCAAACCGACCCGCTCTATTTTCTGGAAATCCGATGTGCGGGCAAGACCAGCAGTCACTCCTGAGGGCGAATAGGCAATGTATGTAATATAGTACGCCTGCTCGTCTGGCAGATAAACCACCCTGGCATCCTCACACCCCCACTCCTCATACCTCCATTGCTTCTCTCCCCTGCGGATCAAAGGTCTGGGATCAACCTGCCAGTCGGTTACTCCATTCCTGCTCCTTGCCACATGAATATTTGACATCCCGCCATCATGTTCAACAGCCCCTGCATTCATCACCGCACTGGCAGGAAAAGGAAGATCCGCTGCAGTAATCAATGGATTATGTCCCGACCTGTTAAACACCTGCTCCATCTTCTCTCCCTAGATCACCCGGTCTGCATTCCCCAGACTCCCCTGCATACATGTACCCTCATTTACAATCTCCCGAAAGTCACACCCGTTTGCCGGTTCTGAAAACTCAGGCAGCGCCGGAAGAGTAACCTGAACTGTCACTCCAGGTAAAGGAGCATTGTTGCATACATGGATAACCCCGCCATGATCCTCTACCGTATTATTTACTTTGCATAACCCCAAACCGGTTCTTTTAACTGTAGAAAAGAAAGGCTCAAAAATACGGCCGGCATTTTCTGCCGGTATTCCACATCCTTTGTCAATTACTTGAATGACATGCGTTCCCCTCGAATTCCCCCTCATCCGGAAAACGATCTCCCCATCCGGCGCACTATGCTGAGAAGCATTGTCAAGAAGATACATGATCATCTTCCTGAGCCTCTCCTCATCACCCCTGATCATGGCCGCCCTCCCGTTTTCCTGAATATCAACACTCAGAACTGTTTCCTTATCAACATTTATCTCCTTCCATAACACAATAGCATCTTTGCATAACCCCCCCAGTGAAAACACCCTTCCGGACTGCTGTAACGATGTTTCCCCAAAATCAAGCACATCCTTCATCAGACCACTCAATTTATCCACCTGCCCCTTTATGTGATCCCTGTAAACAGTCAAGCCAACCCCATTCTCCTTCAGTTCCTCAAAGAGCGCCTCAGAAATGGCGATTATCGCATTTAACGGATTACGCACCTCGTGAACAACACCAGATACAAACCTGCTTAAAAACCTCCTCTCCTCTCTCCTGATCTTCTTCCTGAGCATCACTTCCCGCTCGTCTCTATTTGCAGCATAAGCCCCGAACATCTCAACTGTATTTACCTGACTGCGGCTGAATGCCTTTACCCCAGACGAGAAAACACATATAACTCCTTCAACATCACCCCTGCTGCCCTTGACAGGCACCCCAAGACACCTCCCGCCTCCGAACCCCTCTTCACACTCCCCCTCATGCGACTGTAAAACACTCTGCACCGGTTTACCACTCTCTAAAACCCTCCTGCACAAGGTGTCTCCACACCTGCATGTCTTTTCCACTTTCTTATAGCGGGCAGCCATAACAAGATCGCCATCAACCACTTTACTTATCGAAACGTATGGGACATTCAGTACAGATGCTATTCCTGAAACGATCTGATTATAATGGTTGGATACACCGGAGGCAGTAACTATAGAATAAATCGATTCCAGAGTCTTATAGCGATAGTTATGCATATCCCGTACAGTTATATGCCTGTACAGATACAGAAGCAGCAGGCCAAGCAACGCAATCAACAGTACCGAAGAATACGTCTCCATCATTTCTGACTCCCTCAGTACTTATAAAAGGATATGCCTTGAGAAATCAGGTATTAGAAAAAGCAAAGAAAATGCCAGATGTTAAGCGGAAATTCTATTCACTCTCCGCTCTCAACTTGCCTCTTGCCAACGATGCAAACACTCCGCCTGCACAGAGGATCGTAAAAATCCAGAAAGTTGTAGAAATACTGGAGATAAACTGAGGATAATACTGTTGAGTGATTTTTACATCGCCAATCTGTATCGAAAAAACCATCATGGATATCCCCATACTGAACATCTGACCCAGCAGACGCATGGTTCCCATCGTCGCCGATGCGATCCCATAGAAACGCTTCTCCACCGATCCCATCACAGCACTGGTATTCGGTGATGAAAACAGAGCTAAACCCAGCCCCAGAATAATCAGACTGGAGATAATCCTTCCCATAGATGTCAACTCGTTGACAAATGTTAGCGAAAGAAGGCTCACCACTGTTATCATCATTCCCGCTGATGCCACAATGCGCGCTTCAAACCGGTCCGATAACCTTCCCGAAAGAGGCGAAAACACTGCCATCGTAAGAGGCTGGGCAACCATCACCAGCCCCGCCCTTCGAGGATCAAACCCCTTTATGTACTGCAAGTACAAGCTTAGCAGAAACACAACTCCGAATGTAGCACTGTAATTAATCAGAGTAGCAATATTGGAGAAAATAAAAACACTGTTCTTCCTGAAAAGACCGACATGAAAAACCGGACTGGAAAGAGCTGATTCATAATGCCAGAAAAACAGCAGACCTATGGCTCCCGCACCGATCAATAGCCACCCGGAAAATGCTGAGGGAAGCCTGGATAAACCATAGATCAATACAGAAAGTGATACTCCATATATCAAAGAACCCGCTAAATCAAACCTCTCCTCCCGTGCCCCTGCCCATTCAGTCTTCACATTTGCAAGGACAGCATAAATCACCGCAAGCCCCAGGGGCACATTCATGTAAAACACACTCCTCCACCCCAGATACCCTGTAAGAAAACCCCCAAGCACCGGCCCCAGAGACAAACCTAGATAAGTCGCACCCACATTTATACCGATTACTCTACCGCGCTTTGATGGAGGAAACTCTGAAATCAATATCGCTATCGCTGTCCCAAACACCATCGATGCGCCCGCGCCGTTTAAAACCCTGAACACAAGAAGCATCGGAGCGGAAAACGACAGAGCAGAGAAAAAAGCAGATGCCGTGGAAATCACAATGCCCCAGAAAAACACCTTTTTTCTTCCATATATATCAGCCAGCCTGCCAAAGGGAAGGAGAAAAACCGCGGCAGAAAGCAGATAAGCTGTCGACACCCAGCTCAACATCACCGCATCCATACCCAGCTCCCGCCCGATCGAGGGCAGTGCTATGTTTACCGATGCAGCCATGTAGGGGGTCAGAAATGATCCACAGGCAGTAGAGATAAGCACCGCAGTGCGCTGCTGAAATTTAAACATTGGATTAAAATAATTTCAGGAAACAGGAAATCATTCAGGAGACTGCCCGCTGTTTACACCTGTCAGTTCAGATATTGCGATAAGTAAATCACACAAATCGAATGGCTTTGTGATAAAGTAAGCAATTGAACACTCCTCCGCCCTCTGAATATCTGTTTTCTGTGCTGCGGCACTCACAACTATAATAGATATTCCACACATCGATTGATCTTCCTTTATTTTCCTGCACACCTCCCATCCATCCATGCCGGGAAGCTTTATATCAAGAAGGATCAGATCCGGGACCCACTGCTTTGCTATCTCTATGGCACTCTCCCCGCTTCCGGCAGTCTCTACCTGGTAACCCCTGCGCAACAGGTTGATCTTTAACAGCTCGATTACATTCTCCTCATCCTCAACTATCAGTATCTTCTTCTTCATCACAGTTCTCACCCTCTGGTATCGTAAAGCTGAAAGTACTCCCCTTCCCCTTTTCCGATTTCACCCAGATCTCTCCCCCGTGTGCCTCGACAATGTTCTTGGCTATGGTAAGCCCCAGCCCGCTGCCCTTGGACTTCATCTTCTTAGCTGACCTGGAACGGTAAAATTTGTCAAATACCCTCGATGCCTCCTCAGGACTGAGACCCGCTCCTGTGTCACTGACATCGATCTGAAGCTTATGATCCACCTGATGAATCGCTACGGTTACCTCTCCCGGACTGGCATAACGGATCGCGTTGTCAACCAGGTTCATCAATACCTGCTTTATCCTGTCATGATCCGCTCTCCCGCAAAACGGTCGATCCTGAGGCACCTCTACACGGAGTTTCACATCTTCCGGTACAGGAATAATTCCCACAGTCTCCCTGATCAGATCGGCAATATCAATATTCACCGGATGAATTTCAGAGACTCCGGTTTCTATCTTTGTCAAGTCAAGCAGGTCACTCAGAAGAGTTCCAAGACGCTTCCCTTCCGATTCGATTATACTTAAAAACCTTTCACGCTCATCATTGGTCAGCTCTATGTCCTTTGAAAGAAGAGTCTGAGTAAGACCAATTATTCCTGTAAGAGGAGTTCTTAACTCATGAGATGCCATTGAAACAAACTCACTCTTTAATCTGTCAAGCTCCTCCAGACGGGCATTGGCGGATGCCAGCTCCTCAGTACGGATACGTATCTCCTGCTCAGCCCTCTTCCGCGCAGAAATATCACTGAAAGAAACAACACCGCCCGCAATCCTTTTATTGTGATCGAGAATAGGACCGGCATTGACAGACACCACCATCTCACCACTGTCACGCCTGCGGATTATCCACTCCTCATCATTGATCACCTCTCCGCTTAAAACCGCCCTGTGAAGGGGAAACTCTCCATTCCTCGGAAACGTCCCGTCCATTTTAAGAAATCCCCACAAAGCCGGCCCCCTGCTCCGCACTATCCCCATCACCTCATTAACCGGTACACCCAGCATCTCCACCGCTTCCTTGCTCATTATCCTGACATTCAATTCCGGAGCATCAGCGATAATAATCCCCTCCGGGATATATTCCATAAGAGCATTGAGAATATTTCTGCTCTCCTCACTTTCACTTGCCCTCAGCTCCGCCCGTTCCGTCTCCCGCTCAAGCTTCTGCTCCATAAGTTTACGCTCGGTAATATCCCTCATGTAACCCAGAATGCCAACTACACTCCCCCTGGAATCCCTCCATGGCTCAAAAACCGCGTCGAAATACCTCAAATCCCCATCCACATGCAAACCGATCTCCTGACGCCTGCCCCTGCCGCTCCTTATCACCTCCCCCTTCAATCCGCTTAACATCTCAGCATCTTCACTACTGAAAATCTCGGAATCTGTTCTGCCCAGAATGTCAGACTTCAATGATGGAATCGCCTTGCGCGGTATCCAGGTATACCGGAAATCAAGATCCTGCTGGAAAATCTGATCAGGCGAATTAAGCACAATAAGTCTCAGCCTGCTTTCATTCAGTCTCGATATATCAAGATACTTCTGAGTCAGCTCCTTCTCCGACACAAGTGCCTCAACCATCTTTTTACGCTCGAGCGCGTTTACAAACATCGCCGCGGAAAGCCTCAGTACTTTCTTTACTACCTCAGATAACTCCCAGTTTTTTGTGAACGACTCGAAAATCAGATACCCCAAAACCTTTGCCTCATACACAAGAGGAACCTTAACCAGAGATTTTATACCCTGCTTTGACAACAGAGCCCTCTCCTCCTGGGATGCTGCATCCAGCGACTTTACATACACTATACCAAACCTGTCCCCGCTCCCAGGACGCAGCCTGTAATTGTAATCCAGCCGATTCTGAGCAAGCCCTTTCTTTCTCCACTCATACCTGCACTCATACACCCCATTACCGGCAGAAAGACAGATATACCCCCTGTCCATTTCCAGGAATTTCACCAGAAGTCTAAGGGAGTTGTTGATCACCATACTTATCCGTTCAATCCTGGTATTGATCAGATTTGTAGCCAGAGTGTTAATGAGCTTCTCAAGATCGACACGGTACTGAAGCTCCCGGGTTACTATCTTTATTGGAGTGATATCATTACCAATCGATAATACCTCCACAAGATTTCCACACTCATCAAACAGAGGACGATTGGTGTAGGCGATCCAAACCTTTTCCCCGTTGCTCTTCACATTCTCATGCTCCATATTCACATAACTGTCAGGATCACTTACAATGCTCTGTATCAACAGTCCTATGTCTTTCTCCAGATCGGGCCTGAACTCAAAAAAAATCGAAATTCCCTTCCCAATCACCTCCTCCTCAGTGTAACCGAAAAAATCAAGAGCGAACCTGTTTGCAAATGTAACCTTCCCTTCCCTGTTCCACAGAAGAATGATACTGTTTGCGTTCTCTACCAGTTCACGGCACCTCCTCTCGTAAGTAAATTGATCCCCTCCCTCCCCACCGGCAATATCCCTGCGGATAATCCCCATTACGATACTGTCAATCCTCCCCAGTTCCTCTTCACTTATTATTCTGTCAATCTCCGGAAAATCCCCCCTCCCCGCCATATCAGATGCCCGCAGAAGTATAAGCACCCGCGATGACCAATGGCGCACAGCAACGACAGATTCCATCAACGCGTCATCCACCCTGTCCACTATGCACAATACTATCCCGGGCCTGAACTCCCTCAGCACAGCCTCTTCTGTACCCATGCTGATACGCTTCAATTCAACTGGAACAGAGAGCCCCTGAAGCCTTGCGGATGAAGCCTCCCCTGAACCGTCAGGCCTCTCGATAATAAGGATGCGATCGAGTCCCCTCATAATGAAAACCATCCTGAGAAAAGTGATGAAGCGGAAAAGCTGTATTTAACCCGTTACCCGCAAAAATCGCAGAATTCAGGTCCTTGGAAGGAAATGAAATGCAATTACCAGACCTACAACCACTGATTAAGCTGATTTCACTGATTTAAACAGGGAGAAAGACTTTTCAGGTATTAATGATGTCTGAATTATCTGCGTGGCGAGCACAGATATTTCAGACCAAAAGGAATTCTTTCTTAATCAGGTCAATCAGGCTAATCAGGCTAATCAGGTTAATCAGTGGTCATCAGTGGTCAAAAATGGATAGCCCAGCCCTCAACCGCCCTCGCTGACTCCATAACAGCCTCGGACATGGTAGGATGAGCATGGATCATGCCGGCAATCTCCGATGGAAGCAGCTCGCTTTTCTTTGCCAGCAAATACTCATGAATAATCTCCGTTGCCTCAGCACCTATCGCATGCACACCCAGAATCTCATGTGTGGAACTCTCAAAAACCACCTTCACAAACCCCTCAGCACGCCCCTCGGCAACCGCCTTCCCCACCCCCTTGTAGGGAAATGACCTCGTTTCACAAGCAATCCCCTTCTCCTTTGCTGCCGATTCCGTATAACCAAAACTGGCCACCTGAGGCTCTGTGTATATAGCACCCGGAACCGCCAGAGGATCTAAACGCCTCTCTCCCGGATATCCA
>DAOTAZ010000079.1:0-3764 GCA_035382965.1 Chitinispirillaceae bacterium
AAAATACTCTAAACACTATATATGGGGGCTACCCATTAAAATGTCGGATGCCCCATATTTAATAACAATGGTGAACTGAAAATTATTAACAGCACATTCGCCGATAACAATGGCTATAACGGTGGTGGCGGAATACAAGGAAGCAACGATTCTAAAACCAATATTTTGAATACAATACTCTGGGATAACAATGGAGAAGTAACCGGGGGAAGTATAGCTGTAAACTATTCCTGTATTAAAGGTGGGTATACTGGAACGGGGAATATCGCTGATGATCCGTTATTTGTAAGAAATTCCCAACCCTCCGGAGATGATAATCTCTTCGGTACCTATGATGACGGGTTGCGTCTTGAAAACAACAGTCCATGCAAAGATGTCGGAGACGAGACTGTCAGCCCGGAATTGGATATAATCGGAATTTCCAGAACCATTGGAGGCATGCCTGATATCGGCGCATACGAGATAGCTCCTGTTATGTCTGGTGGAAGCGATATTCTGGGAAGACTTGATGGGTCCGGCGAATTCACTCCTATATCCGGTACTCCTATCCTGAAAGATCTTTCTGACCCCTGGGATATACGTATAGCAGCCGGAAGCAATGCTTCAAGAGTAGTTCGTCTGGAAATAACAAAAAATAAATACCTGGATGATAAGGACTCATTTTATGCAAACGTTGTTGGTCTGGACGCTTCGGGAAATTCTCTTCCAGGAGCCAAACACATACGTGTTACTTTCTACAAGGTAGGCTCCAACAAGGATAATTACATATACCAATCAAAAACAGCAAGTAAGGGGAAATATATACTTTTCTCTTCAAATGATGCATTACAAGGAACTAACCAGTTTGCACATGTAATATATATGGTTTCTAACAAGCTTCACTATGAAGTACCAGGCGACCAATTCTAACCGGAGGGCAAAATGAAAATTAAAAGATATTTACTCCCATTAATCACTGTATTGTTATCTCTATCGGCATTTCAGGGTTGCAGCGGTAAAAGCGACGATATTGAAATCGATCCCCCTATAGACAAGAATAAATTTAACTTCGAAACCATAGAGGATCCCGCCAATACATACGGATTCGACAAAAAATCTGACGATCCAAATGTGCATATTTCATTGAAAGCAGACATGACAGACGGGAAAACATACGTCAAGTTTAATATACCCCAGATTGATGATTTTAAAGCAGTAGTCGCCCGTAGCAGTGATCCTTCTATATTCGTACTAACATCAAATGGCGGTCCCAATAATAATGTTGAACTCACTATAGGTGAAAATTCACTTACTCTATACAGTAATGGCAATACCGGTATAGCACTGCTTGAAATTGTCGGCATAAACGATATAGATGAACAGACAATAATCAGCGGATGTGCCCCTGGTGATCCATCAGTAACCTGCAAGGAAAATCTCTTCGTGCACGCTTACACCGAAAGGTTAATTCCATCAATTTCAGTGTACAGAATATATGATCCCGCTCATGGTGTATCCTCAGCTCCTGCGGACCATGACATGGCTGCAGTATTAGAGGAGATAAATGATATTTGTAAGCAACCTGTGGTTAAGGCAACTGCAGGATCTGTTACAAGCACTTTAACTCCCGTTTCTTTTGATTATAACGGAAACCAGAAGGTAGAATATTATGAAATGCAGATGTGGAAAGGATATGTAGTAGGAACCTACCTGGGTGAATATGAAGCTATCTATTCAGCACTTTCCGGAGCAGGCGGAAATCCTATCGCCTATGTCAAAGATCTTAACGTCGCCTATGAATTAACACACGATTACCCTGCCGGCAGCATATCGAAACTGGAATTATATTCCAACAACGGTTTAAGAGTCGGCGAAACTGTCAAATTATGGAATGGTACTAATGAAATTAATGTTAACATAAAAGAAATTAAGGTTCACCCTACAACTGTTGAACTGACTATCGATCCAATCAGTGGCCCCTTAACAAGCAGGCAGAGATGGACATTGGCCGGAAATGTATCCCCTGGTGCTTCAACTATTTATATCAATGATGCAACAGGTTTGAATGTCAATGATCGAGTATTAATTGGACCGCCAAGAGATGACGGTACGACTGAAGAAATCATTATTACAGCAATTAACACATCAGCTACGCCACATGAAATTTCTATTGCCAGTCCTGTAAAAATGGAACATCCCAGCACAGTAGTGACTCGCAATCATGTCGTTTCTACAACTGCCGGTAACCAAACAAGTTCTATTACCATAGACGATGTTGCCACAATCAATTGGCTATTTGCCTTTGACGGAATAGAAGCTCACGTGAAATTTTCAACAATCAGTGAAGGTGGTAATTCGGAGGAATTTTTATCACTTTCATCTCCTTCCGGAAATCTTCCTATTGCGGTTACAACCACAGATCTTCAAAATCTATATACTAATGCAGCCGTTTTATCTTCTCCCCAGCATCTGATTCAGAAACCGGTGAGCTATATTCTCAAAAGTCTGGCAGGGCTTTCAACATTTCCTGTGATACTCAGTCCGGATTGCGCATCAAATGTCGCCGGTTTTGCTGAAACAATATCTCACGAAATGTTTCACCTGCCTTCACTTGCAGGGCTGTTCCATTCACCGGATACCGAAAATCTCATGTACCCATATTGTGCA
Source organism: Chitinispirillaceae bacterium (assembly GCA_035382965.1). Lineage (GTDB taxonomy): Bacteria > Fibrobacterota > Chitinivibrionia > Chitinivibrionales > Chitinispirillaceae > JAAYIG01. The sequence goes on from DAOTAZ010000079.1 coordinate 2,647, forward strand.
GGCGGCAGAAAACTTATTTACAGGAGTTTTGAAGAAATCGATAATGAGGGAGACCCAACGGGGAATTTTGTTAATCAATGGGACAAAGTCATAAGATAATGAATATTATTCGATGGCCCATGCGTATTTCATAATCTATTTTTTAATTTGATATCTCAAGGAGGTGTCGTGAATACACGGAGAATATTCATTTTTATTTCTGTTCTTTTTTTCTTTACCTTTATATGGTGCAGTGGAAATGGACCGGTTTCTGAAGATTTTAATCCCGGGACAATAACTTTCCTTGATAGCGGAAAAATATTTACTCCCTATTACCCGCCTGCGATTCTTACACGGATAAAATTTGCAAACGACAGCGTAAATGTTGATACCATTCAGGGAGACAATATTATCCGTCATTGGACAAGCATTATAAAAGATAAGGACAACCGGCGTCTGTGGGACATAGTCCGGCGAAATAATATCGCTAAAAGCCCTGACCCTGTTCTGCCGGAAGGAGCCATGCCTGCAATAGGCTTCGGCAGTATGACTATTATAATTGAAGACCAGTCAAATCCAGATACGATTCTGATAAGAGGTTCAGTGTACAATCCCGATTTTTGGTCACCGGGATTGAGAGAACTGGTTGCTTTCAAGGATTCGCTTATTGCTGAATATAAGAATCAATAATTTTACAGGATATACTCTATTGGCTTCCAGGATATTTCCCGGCAAATTGTTATTTCTATTTCTTTTTTTGTCCAGTATTTCTGCTCAGGAAAACTTTTTTGTGCCATGCGGTAAAATTGTTTCCTTAAACAGTGAACTTCTCAATTCTTTATCTTCATCCTGCAATTATATCTCCCCCAGAACCCAACAACTTAAAGAGATTCTGAAAACAGATTTCTCCACTTATGACACATGTTCGATTCTGCTTAATAGCATTCTTGAAACGGGTTTATATTGCGAAGGTGTTACTCAGTATTCCCATTTTATAAAAGACTCACTGATTGTAAAGGTGCTCATTTCGTTTCTCAGATCCGATGAACAAGAAATTCGCAATATGGCCGCCGATTTCATGACAGCATACGCTAATCCCGCTCACCTTAATTTCTATTCATACTATATCAGAGAAAACT
>DAOTAZ010000079.1:3864-11222 GCA_035382965.1 Chitinispirillaceae bacterium
CTCTGTTAGCCGGGAAAACCACCTCTGCCAGCATCCTCAAAATCTTATGTCTTGCAAAATTGAACGACAAGGAAAAACAGACAATTTTAGAAAAGAATTATCTTCCTGTCGAAGTCCGGGCAAGACTGGGTGATACAACTGCATTAAATTCGATTATTAATAATTTCAAAACAGCCCCGAATGTATTTACAAAACGGCAATTTGCTTTTTATCTGGGATATGTGGGTGGGTCAGAATGTGCACTTGCACTGACTGAAGCCCTGGATAAGCAGATGCTGCTGGAAAGTGCCAACGACATTATCTCGATCAGGTATTATCTCATCGGGGCACTTTCAAGAATCCATCCTGACAATAGTCTCCTGTCAATAGAATTGGAAAGAGCGAAAAAATCTCAGGCACAAATGCGTGGAGTTCGTGTAAACAACCAGATTCCTTATGTAAGCAAAGTAAAAAAATGGGCAGAAAAAACTTATAATATCAAACTTGAAACAGACACAACGGATTTATTTCTCTAATAAAACCAAATTTTACCAGAAAAGAAAATAGTCATTCAAATCTCATTTTCAGATTGTATTATAAACATCTTCGAAATATCCCAATGCCGCTTTCGAGCAGGACACAGCCTGCACAATGCCTGTAAATCCAGAACTGCATCTCTCCGGATGTATACACATCTTTACCTGATTGCAAAGACACCCACAATGGTTACAGATTGCTGAATATCGAGGTATTATGAAAATCTTCCTGTTCTGTTCTTCCCGGCGAACTCTTCTTTTTCAGCATATAAAACATAACCCTTGATGTTTACCAGGCAGTTTAGTATTTCTATTTCCATTGCATCCTTCACCTCATCATTCACAGTAAAAGGGGTATAAAACTAAATTATTCCGGGTGCTGACACACTTTAGAAAGGCTCTTAATGAGTTATAACATATATGTTAACAGGAAAGACTTCCCTTCTTATCGGAGATATTTATCAGAACAGGAATACAGGCTCGTAAAAAAGAGAATTGTTGAAATCATTAAACCAATATTAAATAAAAATTCCAACCTGTTAGATATTGGATGCTGGGATGGCGAGGCAACAAAATTCTATTCAGAACAATTTGAAACAAGCAATCTGTATGGAATCGACATTTTCCCAGATGTTGCTGAAAAAGCAAAGAAAAATGGTGTTAAAGTTGGAATATGCAATTTTGAAAACGAAGCGATTCCATTTCCAGATCAACAATTTGATATAATTATTGCCAATCAGGTTTTTGAGCACTTGAAAAATATTTACCATTTGATGGATGAGATAAACAGAGTTCTGAAAGCAGGTGGACTCCTCCTTTTTTCTGTCCCAAATTTGGCTTCATTACATTGCAGATTGCAGGTTCTATTTGGTATTCAGCCTACAATAATCAAGCTCTTTGAGGCACATGTACGCGTATTTACTCCATCTGCGCTAAAGCTATTTCTTACATTGGGGAACCAGTTTTCAATTAAGAGATTTACAGGATCAGGATATTATCCTTTCCCGCCATTCATTTCACAACCCCTTTCAAAATTATTGCCGAATTCATCTCTTTTTTTGGTCTATGTTTTACAAAAGAATAACACTACCGGTGTAAGCTGGCAGAAGGAAATTGAAAGGCGTGGCCTTCAATCAGATTTTTGATTTTATGAATATATTTTGCAAAACGTTAAATGAAATCTCATTGTTTTAAATTTACCCCGATTTATCGAGGTTTACATGTATTAGAGTGTTGTCTTTTATCGTGATGTTGTGTTGTCGTTCTGTCGTCCCGTCGTAACTACACCTGCTCAGTCTCCTCAGCCGGTTCCTCCGAGACATCATCCCTGATTTCTGTCAATATCGATTTCGCATCCGGAGACGGAAGCTCCTCCACTTTCCTTAGATGTCTGTCTATCGCACGGGTGCGTACCTGTACTTTATCAATAGAGCTTGACGCCTCACTGAGCTTTTTCTGGACCAGTTCCAAAGTCTTGTCATACTTTGACCACTCGGTCTTAACCGCGCCAAGCAGTTTCCAGACTTCACTGGTTCTCTCCTGTATTGCGAGAGTACGGAAACCCATCAGAAGGCTGTTAAGAATTGCCCACAGGGTTGTAGGCCCGGCGATCATCACGTGATATGTGTTCTTTACTTTTTCCACCAGACCGGCGTTGCTTATCACTTCCGCGAACAATCCCTCAACCGGAAGGTAAAGAATTCCAAAATCGGTTGTAAAAGGCGGAGCGATATATTTGGTGCTGATTGCCTTTGCGCACCGTTCCACCTCTGATGCCAGGCTGCGCACCGCAGCTTCGGCACCCTCTTTATCCGCCCTCTCCCGCGCGTCGATTATTCTCTGGTAATCCTCCGCCGGAAACTTTGCATCGACAGGAAGCCATACGAATTCGCTCCTGTCACCATTACGTCCTGGAAGTTTTATCGCGAATTCCACCCGCTCTCCGGTACCGGTTGTGGATACGTTTTTCTCATACTGTTCAGGCGCAAGCACCTGCTCGAGCATCATCTCAAGCTGCACCTCGCCCCATGTACCGCGGGTTTTTACATTTGTCAAAACCTTCTTGAGATCCCCTACTCCGTTTGCAAGAGACTGCATCTCCCCCAGACCTTTTGACACCTGCTCCAGACGCTCGCTGACCAGTTTGAAAGACTCTCCAAGACGTCTCTCAAGAGTCCCCTGCAGCTTTTCATCAACAGTCTTTCTCATCTCCTCAAGCTTTGTCTCATTACCCGACTGTATCTCTTTGAGTTTTCCCTCGACGGACAGTTTCAGTTCGCTTATCGTATTGTCGTTTGATTCCCTGAGCTGGATAAGTTTTCCCTCAAAGCTCAATAACTGCTCATTCTGCGACTGGGACATCTTTGACAACTGATTGAATATCTCCTGCCTGAAAGTACCATGCTGCTGAGTGAGTGTCTGCCCGAAGGAATTGACAGTACCGGAAAGTTCCTCTCTGGATTGTTTAAGATCCCGCGACAAATCCCCTCTGAAATTTGAGATCTCCGTCTTTACAGCGGCCTCGACCCGTTCAAAAGCCTTTTCAATCGATTCAAAAAAGTGCTTTATAGGCCCGGGATCCACGGTGGTTTTCCGCAAAAGGACTACAAGAAGAATTACGGTTGTTACTGCCTGAAGAGCAGCGATTGTTAAAAGAAGAGCAATGTTCATTTTAACCTGTCCGTTTTTTCTGCACGGTTGCAGAAGGTGTGAAAAAAAAGTGGTATTAAGAGATTATAATTCAGAAATGGCTGATGAAACAAGTTTCCACAGAATGAATATAGTCGGAATGGAATAGATATGAATAGAGATAGCAGGAACCATAGAAGCATTTCGGCTGCGCTCACTCAGTGCAAGCCTGAAACCATTGCAGAAGGCAAGGATTTGTTATTCCTGACTGAAGACGGAATGGGCAGGAGGTGCAATGAGGCAGGCATAGAAAAATGGAATCATCCTTTCCTGGAGTAGTAAAATAAAGGACAAAACCATTTTTCAGGTGTTTTTTTGTAGGAAACGCTTTTTGGTGTTTTTCCCGGCCTCACTATTTCACCTCAGAGGTGAATTAACGACTCAGCCAATCTAAATGTGGCCAAATTAGTTCACTAATTTACCCCGGAGGAGAATTAAGGAGCTTGCATCTCTTATTCCAGATGTAGCACCTGTTTCCTGATAACCACCATTAAAATTTTAAAGAATATCAAAACAGAACGAAAGCCCGGATCACTTCCTTGTCGCAACCCCTGCGTAGCCCCCGTGATTCCTGGTGGGGCTGAGAAGAGTCTCTGAGGAATTCACCACATATGAACACCAGTGTGCCCAGATCGATCTACTAAAGGGTGGACAGAATAAAAGCCTTAGCATTAATTTTCCTGTAAGTGTTGTTTAGCTGGAAACGCTTATTGCGGTTTTTCCCGGCCTCACTATTTCACCTCAGAGGTGAATTAACGACTCACCCCATCCAAATGTGGCCTCAGAAAGTCAAAAATTCACCCCAGAGGTGAATTTTGGAGCTTATCGCTCCCTCCCCTGATGTAATCTCCGTTTCCTGATAACACCATCAAATTAAAAATATATGAATAATACCAGAACAGGGTTATGTCTGCTTCTCGTCTTCGCGAGCCAACAGTACGACAGTACGACAGCATGACAACACGACAACATGACAACACGACAATGCGACTGTACCCCAATGCAGGTAAAATCCAAATAAATCGGGGTAAATAGAAAACAACGAGATTTCATTGCCTTACAAGCCCGGTTCACCGGGCTTAACCTGGCTAGAGGTGGCATTAATGCCGCCTCAGATCGGAGACAGATTTACGCAAGCCCTGGTACTCGCAAATCCCATTATCTTCAATTATATTAATTTCTAAAAAGATCATCATAAACCCTAATGACTGACCTCCAGAAAGCAGGGAAATCTATGAATACCACCTTTAAACCTTTTTTGATTCTGGCTGTACTGATTACAATGGTTTCAGCCCAAAACCGCTCTCCATCATATGTTCCTCCTGCCGAACCTATGGCAAAACCTTATGCGGACGGGACGTTTGAAAATGGAATGGATAGCTGGTTTTTCTGGGCGTTTGCTCCAAACCTGGGCAGCTTTGAAATCGTCGACTACAAACCCCATTCCGGCAAATACTGCGGAAGATTCAGGATTGATAATGTCGCCACTGAAATATGGCACGTGCAGCTTCAGCAGAAAAACTTCCAGATCAAGAAGAATAACCTATACAAATTAGAATTCTGGGCCAGAGGTGAAAATGGAGCAGGAACTCTGGAAGTCGTCTTTATCAAGGGATCTCCTCCCTGGACATATTACAGCGGTAAGAAATTCAAACTTACCGATGAATGGAAACCTTACGAGATGTTATTTACCGCACCGTCGACAACAACCGATATCCAGATGAATTTTCAGTGCGCTCATTCCAAAGGGGACTACTTTATCGATGATGTGGTGATCACCGATGCCGGCCATCTGGACCTCAAGGAAGTTCCAGCCGACTGGTATGATAAAGCTGAACAGCGCATCGATTCACTCCGGAAAGGCTCGTTTTCGATAAAAATCACGGATGCCAAAAACACTCCGTTTAACGGAAGTGTCGAAGTGCACCTTAAAAGACATGAGTTTCCATTTGGTACATGTCTCAATTTTGCCGGTGGTGAGGATGAGAAAAAGTACAGGGAAACGGCACTGAAATTTTTCAACAGTGGTGTTTTTGAAAATGCGTTAAAGTGGGAAGAGTATGAGCCTCAGAAGGGTGCTCCAAAAACCAAAGATATCGATGAGTATCTGAAATGGAGTGAAAAGAACAGATTCCCGATACGTGGACATACGCTTGTCTGGGGTATCGAAAACTATGGCTATCAAAACCACTGGGCCAGACAGGGGAGTGATCAGCAGCTTCGTGATGCTATCAAGGAGCGAATTACCCGTGATCTTACCCTGTATAAAGGGAAAATACTGGAATACGATGTATGGAATGAGCCGATACATGAGACGGCGCATTTCCATCGACTGGGATACGATATCCTCGACTCCTCCTTTGTATGGGCACATCGCGCAGACCCCGGAGCAAAGCTTTACATCAACGAGTATTCTATTATCTCAGGTGGTGATGCCAAGATTTACAGGGATATGATCGAGGATTTACTGAAGAGAGGAGTTCCGGTGCACGGTATCGGCGTTCAGGGACATTTCTCGGATCGGGCGAACCCTCTGGACATCGCCGCAAAACTGGACTACCTTGCGGAAATCGGTTTACCGATAAAGGTAACTGAGTTTGACATGAATGTGCGTGCGATGAATATTTCCGAGGCGGAACAGGCTAAGGAATACGCGAAGGTTCTCCGCACCTGCTTTTCTCATCCTGCAATCGAGGGCTTCCTGTTCTGGGGATTCTGGGATGCGCGCCACTGGTGTCCCGGAGCTGGTTTGTATGATTTCGACTTCAAGGCCCGTCCTGCAGCAGACACCGTATACAATCTGATTCATAATGTCTGGTCAACCCATGATACCCTGAAGGTCGGATCCGATGCAACAGTCAATTTCAGGGGCTTTTACGGCGAGTATGATATTGTGATCAGAGATCAGAAAGGTAAAAAGATAAAACAGGAACAGTTGTTTTTTGGGAAGAAAGGAGAGCATACACTTACTGTATCGCTCAAGAAATAATAACAGCAGCATCGCATGTCTGACTCTTCTCGTGTTCAGCAACAGTTCGTAACCATGCCCTCTGCATCTGAAATCCGAATTTGACTTTTGATAATGGCAGGGAATGTACGACAATACGACAATACGACAATACGACAATACGACAACACGAGAGCACGACAGGACAAGAGTACGAGGGTATGAGAGTACAACAGAAAGACAAAACGATCACACGACAAAACAACCGCACTCCAATGTATGTAAACCTCAATAAATCGGGGTAAATAGAAAACAATAAGGTTTCTTTTTCCTACCAGCCCGGTTCACCGGGCTTCCCTTGACTATAGGCTGCATTAATACCGCCCCTGAAGCTGAATCCCCGCCTACACTAAGAAGCTACGGCAGGGCAGGCGGGGGAGACCTTCCACGCTATTAACTCCTGTAATTCAATCGTTTCTGGATTTCTCTCCAGAGGAAAAAAATATCTGGGCACTACTATTAAAAAATTTAGAGAAATTTGGTGGTATATTAACACTAATAAAAAGCAGACACTCTCACTGTCATAGATCCATCTGGCTGTGGGCCCAATCCAAAGCCAATAAAGTTCATAAACTTAACAAGGTTTGCCATCATGAGAAAAATTACAGCCTGCTCAGCACTTCTCTTATGCGGTATTCTTTTCTTTTCTTCGGCACAACAGATCTCACTGGCCGGGAAAGTTATTGACAAACAAACAAGGGAAGGGATATCCGGTGTAAATGTATCGATGAAATCCGGCGGACTCTCGACCGTTTCGGGTTCTGACGGCTCCTTTGCCATTGTTTCCTCTTCTGCCGCGAATCCTTTCCATCCTGGCAAAAAAGCCAATTCTTTTTTCATTAAAAACAATGCTCTTATTTTTACTTCCGGTCCTGATAATGAACAACTCCAACGGGTGGAACTGTTTTCAATAAACGGTAAAAAGATCTTTACACTTCTACCGGACAACCCTGATAATAGCCATCAGACAGTCTCAATTCCGCAGTTAAGTCCGGGACTGACCTGTATAAGAATTGTTACCAGCCGCAACACATTTACAGGTACACTCTTTTCCACCGGAACGAGTATCAACTTCAAAAAAGGCATGTTTTCTTCTGACAACAGCAATCAGGTCATGCCACACGCAAAGGAAGTTGCTGATATTTTCC
>DAOTAZ010000080.1:0-11204 GCA_035382965.1 Chitinispirillaceae bacterium
TGCTGCATCTCTTTCTCAAGAGCCTTTATACGGGAAATATCACTGAAGATCTCAACCGCCCCAAGCCTGCGCCCGTTTTTATCCTTTAGAAGCGCAGTCTGATAGGAAACAGGCACAGGATGACCGTCTTTGTGCCATATCACCTTCTCATCACGTTTAAGTCCACGCCCGGTGTGCAGAGTTTGATAAATTGCCGGCTCACCCTCAGTACCTCCCTTGAACAGATCAATATAGGGCTTTTCAAATACTTCGGCCTGATCAAATCCGGTAATCTCCGATGCGGCGCGGTTAAAGTTTGTTATTCTTCCCAGATCGTCAACCCCAACAACCCCGTTGTCCATACTCTCCAGAATACTGTTGAGATAGGTGCGCATTTCCTCCTGCTTGGCCAGGCTCTGCTCAAGTTCCGAGTTTTTTCTGTCAAGTTCAAGGTTGATTTTTCTGAAGTCTTCCTGCATGCGGGCGTAGGCACTGCTTAACTGCTCCGCTCTGAGCTGGAAATCATTGAAGGCTTTCTGGAGGGATTCAAAAAGTTCTACAGAAATGGTTGAGGTCCCTGTTTCACCTGCATTCATAAGACCCGCCCCGTCAATTTTTCATTCGTATGATAGTGGAAGTTATCTTTCTGCCATTTATCTGACAGCACCCCTCTCCTCTTTCTTGATGATACTTTCAAGGTATTTTTCAAGCTGCTTTTCTTCATCGAGAAATTCCTGTATCGCCCTGCCGGTCTGTTCCAGAACATCTTCCAGCATTGCGGATTTTTCCTCTGCTCCAATCAACCCTTTGCGGCTCTGCCATCTCTCAACAAGCCCCGCCGAGCGGTTCCTTTCATCCTCAATTTTTTCCAGAAGAGCTTTTTTCTGCTCAAACCCGGTGATCACCCCCGAAGTATCTCCTCTGGAGAGCACAAGCCGGCCCAGAATCTTCCTTACCAGGTCCCGCAACTGTCTGTACCACTGGAGTTGACGGCTGAAAGAATCCGCAAGATCCTGAATCAGAATTGTATCATTTTCATCCATGCATTTCAACTTAAGTTTAGGTTTCCCGATACCATCAGCAGTTACTTGAGTACTGCCCTGTATTCATTCTCCCAGATAGCATCCTCCATCTTCCACTTCGCCTGCTTTGCCCAGTAATCATCGGGATACTTGCGTACAAGGTCCTTGAAAGCATTCACAGCGTCCTGGTAGCGTTTCAGATTCTTGTAGATACTTCCTATCTGGAACAACCCCCATGGAGTCTCCTGAAAAGCAGGATACTTACGGGTAACTTTTGTGTAATAACTTAAAGCTCCCTCATAATCCTTCCCCTTGTACTTCTCGTCGGCTATACGGTAATAGGAATCAGGAACCCTGTAGTAAATGTCATGTTTCTCTCCAAGGTCAATAGCCGACTTGAATGCCTCCTGTGCCCTGACAGAATTGCCGATCTGCTGATAAACCGTACCAGCTTTGAAATAGGCACAAACTCTGTCTAAATTCTTCCCTTTTAATGCCGCCTGCTGATAAGCATCTATAGCTTTCTTTGGCTGCTCCATGCTCTCGTAGCACTCGCCAAGTTTTTCATAGGCTTTTCCAGCCCATTCGTGATCACGGTTTTTCTGAATGAAATCCCTGAACAGTTTCTCAGCCGTCATCGGCTCGTCACGTTCCAGATAGGTCAGTGCCTTTAAAAAAAGACTCTGTGGCGCGACCTTCTGATTTGCATATCTGTCAAGAATCTGCTGAAACTGATTCTCAGCCTCCCTGAAAAGGCCAAGCTTGAAATAACAGACTCCTGTGTTATAGAGGCAATGTACCGGTGCAGCACCATCAGGATGAGCCACCATCACCCTTTTAAACTCCCTTATTGAGGCGTCATAGTTTCCCCTCTTAAACTCATGAATCCCCTGAAGAAGCTTCTGCCCAAGATCTGTAAGCGTATCAACTGTCATCATCGACAGCAGAGAATCGATCCGCATCTCAAGAACAGCATACTTTTCCTGCTGTACCGGTTCAACGGAAGAAGAGCCGGAGAGCTGGGAAGATGTCTCTTTAGCCACTGGACCACTGCCGGTTTTTTCCGTTTTCTTCGCCTGTGTGCTCTTCGCACTCTTTAAGGCCCCAGGACCCTTTTTTAATTTTTCCAGAAGATCCCCTGCCTCTTTCTTTCCCGGTTCGTAAGTCGACTTTTCTATATACCGTGAAAGATGCTTTATCGCCTCCGCGGTATTTCCATTTTCGGCATAAATTTTCCCAAGATAAAAATGACTGTTGTGACCCAGTTGCGGGAAATCTACTGCTTTGAGAAAATTTATCCTTGCCATCTCAGACTGACCTTTTTTGTTTCTGATCAGCCCTGCATAGTAATATGCCCCGGAATGATTTGGCTTCGACTTCAGCAGCGTACGAATCTCCGAGAGAGCCTCATCCAATTTCCCCTTTTCATAAAGGTCAACAATTTTCCTCAGATCCTGATCAGCGGATTCCAGCGCTCTGCCCGCTTCTGCTGATGAGGTATCCCTGATTCCCTGACCCTTCTTTTGTAAATCTTCCCCGGCAGGACTGCCAACAATTTTCGCTATTCTGTCGATCTGCTTCTGCAGGCTATCCCGTTCTGACGGATCGCATGATTGCTGATAGTTCTGCAGTTCAATTAAAGCATTCTGCAACTGTCCGTCTTTTTCATAGGCTGCCGCAAGCATCTTGTGTGCTTTGCCCCACCCCGGATTGTATGCAAGAGCCTTTTTTAAATTGTAAATCACAAGGCGGTACCGGTCCTGAGCCATACGTATCTCTGCCATATGCATATATGCATTATAGTTATCCGGGTATGCCGAGAGGACCTTCCTGAATTCATCTATAGCCTTGTCGTACTTGTTCTCGTTCTTGAACTTGACACCAAGACGGTAATGGATGTAATCACCGGTTTCAGCGGCAAAATTATCCGGTGCTAAAAGGAAAGATATTACACAAAAAAGCGTTAACTTACTCCAATATGATCCTTTTACTTTGAAAACCCTGTTCATTTCACTTTCTTCCCTGGATGAAAAACCAATCTTTCAGTTTTCTCTGTAATCATCTTCTCTCCGGATCCGTATTTGATCAGGGTGTTGGGATACGCGGTTCCGATCATTACTCCCGGATCAGCTTTGCAGTTTTTCTGAAGCATCTCGATTTCCTTTACACGCGATTGCAGCTTCAGGCAGGCATCATTTACTTCAATTATTTTCTGCTTCAGTTTCTCGAGATTTTTCTCCTCTTCAGAAGGCATATAGCCGTTTTCATCCATTACATCTTTAACATAAGAATAAACCTGCTGTTTCAGAGAAACAAACTCATTGACGTTATAGACAAGTTCCTTAAGCAGTAAATGACGCTCCTGAACAAGCATCAGTTCTCTTCCTACATCCAGAACGGTTTTGGTTTCTGCACTACTACCCACCACATCTGCATCGATTTCCACAGCTACTACGCTGCCTCCGATAATCTGCCTTGCTCTGACTTTCCCCCCGGAAATCACATTGCTGTGCATTATTTCCTCACCTATCAGAACATCATTATCAGCCTCGACAGAAAAATTTTCTATATGGGACGCACTGAAATTGCCTCTGCAATGAATTTTCCCATTTCCCGACCCCATCGCCCCGCCCCTTACTTCAAGGTTTCCGCCGCACTTCACTGTTGCATCTTCAATATTGCCGCCAACCTTGAGATCCCCGACTGTTTCAACTATAAAACCGGAACGAATAGACCCTTTAATACAGAGATGACCGCAGAAAGTGATATTCCCGGTTGAGTAATCAATATCTCCGTTTAATACCTTCTCGTTCCTTACTTCAACATTTCCCTCTTCATCTACCCCCAGTGCCCCGTCAATATCAGCCACCAGAAGATCCGGATCGGCCTCGGAAATGGAAGTCCCGACACCGGGACGAAGCGCCACATCACTCACCGGAGGAACCGGAATCGGTTTACCGAAAACATTTTTCCCCTCGGTTCCAGGCCTGGGATGAATTTTACGGGCAAGAACAGTACCTTTCTTGATATTTACTACAAGGCCCAGATCCCGATGGTCCACACGGCCATCAGAGAGCGTTTTGGGCTTTCCCATTCCCGATGTGTCAACAAGCATCTGGATACGACCCGGCACACCGGGTCTGGGCGGTATCCCCCTGGCCACTTCAATGCGATTCTGAACTCCGCCATTGGAGATCTCTATAAGAGCCTCATTAATTATTCCGAAGATAATGCCCTTGCGGTTTAAGAACTGACGCAGGTCATCGGGAGTTATCTTCCAGGCTGTACCCTTAGAGGGTATCTGTATAAAAGCCCTGAGACCGTCAGGAGTATGCAGAACCGAAATCTCAGACATCACTCACCATGCCTTTCGGGATCAAGATAGAAATGAGGCTGAAGATAATTACAGACGTAATCACGAACCGATTCCTCCAGTTCCATGCACCGCGTATCACATCCGGTCGCCTTGAGCTTCGAGAGATCTGCTTCGGTGAAGTACTGGTATTTGTCTCTTAGCTGTTCAGGCATGGGGATATATTCTATTACCGGCTTCTTGCCCAGCGCACTGAAAATCGCCTTCGCCAGGTCATTCCAGGAGCGCGCCTTGCCCGTACCTATATTGTATACACCTCCAATATCAGGATTGTCCATAAAAAACAGCGTCATCCTTACAGCATCTTTCACATAGATAAAATCTCTCACCTGCTCTCCATTACCGTACTCAGGCCGGTACGATTCGAAAAGTGAGATTACTCCCTCATCTCTGGCCCTTGCGAAAGCCTTGTTTACCACGCTTCTCATGTCACCCTTATGATACTCGTTAGGGCCGAAAACATTGAAATATTTGATCCCGATGATTTTTTCAAGCCACCCCTGCCTCAGCGCGAAAAGATCAAACATCTGCTTTGAATACCCATACATATTGAGTGGGCGCAGCTTTGGAATAATTTCCATATCATCAACATATCCCATGCTGCCATCTCCATAGGTTGCCGCGCTGGAGGCATAAATAAAGCGGGTGCGGGGATGCTTTTCCCACCATTTTCCAATCCGCACCGAATACTGGTAATTGTTGCGGATAAGATAATCTGCATCCTTCTCTGTTGTTGACGAACAGGCGCCAAGGTGAAATATCACCTCTATATCTTCGCCGAAAAAACCCTCTTCGAGCTTTTCTATGAATTCTTCTTTGTCAAAATATTCGGCGAAGCGAAGCGGAACCAGATTCCGCCATTTTTCTTCATTTCTGAGCCTGTCAACTACTATTATATCATTCCTTCCTCGTTTGTTAAGTTGCCAGACAATAGCACTCCCTATGAATCCGGCACCACCTGTTACAACAATCATATCTCCTCCAGATTTTGTCTGATTTAAAATAGTATCTTTTTGTACAGATATTTTCACTTATATTTCCGAATTCGGCTGCTTCCTGATTTATTTTTCATCCTTAACCATCAGGACACCAGGAAAAATCAACGTGAATTGCTACCGTTGCGGATACACAACAGATAACCCTCCGGCATCTTTTGCATGCCCGGCATGCGGTGGAATTCTTGCCGCTCCTGCCGCTCAGGACAGTTGCAACCCGCGGTTTCTCTTCTGGGAATCGCCCTCTGCCGCCGGAAATCCTCTCAAGGCCCTTGTTGACACATTACAGGAAGTCCTGTTCAGACCTTCCAAATTTTTCAAAACTGTTAAAAACAGCACATCCCCTGTTTTCCCGTCACTGCTCTTCGGACTTGTAACCGGAAGCTTTGGAATCACCATTTCTTTTCTCTGGTCTCTGATCATACCCGAAGCTGCTTCAGAATTTCAGTACAGTTCTTCTGAATTATCTTCTTCCACACTGATTTCTGCACCACTCTATATCCTTCTTCAGATTATACTTCCGGCAGTATATGCGCAAGTAATGATGCGGATTTTCCGTTCAGCAGACGCACCGTTTTACTTGACACTAAAAGCTGCATGTTACAGTGAAAGCGCAGTAATCCTTAACGCGGTTCCGGCTGTCGGCTCGATTCTCTCCCCTGTTGTCTGGCTGTATCTCTTTGTCACCGGGGTAAGTACCATTCATTCAAAAAGCTGGACTAAAACCTTCCTTATCATGTCAATTCCTTTGATTCTGCTCTTTTTGTTCGTCTTTCTTGTATTGATCGCTGTACTGGCAGGCAGACTTGCCGCTACAGGGATTGGAGATTTCCTGCCGGTTTTCCAATAAAAACTCTCTTGAAAAGCCCTGAAATGAATTGTAGCATTTAAGTTGTCGACCTCTTGCTTTAAAGGTTTACAACTCAAACAAAAGGCTTCAATGGGTAAAAAAATCAATATGCTTCTGGACGTCAGCATTCCAATTGCGGTCCAGCTCGGTCAAACCAGAATGACAATTCGTGAACTGCTGAACCTGAAAAAAGGTTCTGTTGTGAAACTTAACCGGATGGCCGGCGAGCCGATCGATATTTTCCTGAGCAAAAAACTGGTCGCCAAAGGAGAGATCACAGTTGTTGATGACAAATTATCGGTACGTGTAGGTCAGCTCTACGGAGAACAGGAAAGATTCAAACATCTCTGATTTGATACTATAATACTATCCCCATAGTCAACCTGATATAAGACATGTCAATTTCATCGAATCTGAAGGCATAATCCATAAAATATTGCTTGTAATGAATTCCCGCACCCAATGTCGGTGTTCTTCCTGAAAATCCGGCACGAAAGGAAACCGTATTCCAGAATTCTGCCTCTATTCCCCCGTGGTAGAAAGTCCCGTGCCTCTTTTCCAGAGCCAATGCTATTGTCCAGTTTCCCGCCAGATCTCCGCTTTTATCCTGATATGCAATGCCGTAATACTGGGAAAGCATGAACGGCTCTTTGTAATTTCGCATTGAATTGGTCCATACAATCTCGCTGGGAAAAAAATCTCTGAGTGAAATCCCCAGTATCAGATTTCGGCACACTTCTTTCTTTTTTAGATCATAGTCCAGTCCGATCCTGCCAAGCAACCCCGCATCCAGATTAGCACCCATTCCAAGATGCTTTTCATTCTTAGGGTTCATGCTCTGGAAAAACCCCTTGAAGTTTATACCCGCTGCAATCTCAAGAGGCAGAGGAACCCCGGTGCCCGGCGTTCGCGGCAAATTAAACGAAAATAGTTTTCCAACCGAAAGAACCACATAGTGCTGGTTGTCGCGGAAATAACCCAGTGGTTGACCGTCAGAACGCGCTCTAGGATCCAAAATGCGTATCTGATATGTGCCTTTAAGAGTATCATAAAAAGGAATCTCACCGCTGAAAAATGGCATGTAAATAAGCGAGGCTCCAATATTACCCTGAAGAGGAATGTGTCCAGAAAAACAAGCCTGTCTGGAAAGCCCATGATAAAGATCTGCGATCTCTGCGGAAAACTCATACCTCTGCTGAAGTGAAGAAGCCGCAGGATTCCAAAGAGATGCTGTCGCTCTGAATGGGAGAACCACACCCGCATCTCCCATAGAGGCAATATCACTTCCCGCCGGAAGATGAGTCATCTCTGCGGTATAGAGGATCTCTTCCTGGGCGGAGGCAAAAAAATAACAGGTGAGTATTGAAATAACGGTAAATCTAATGCAATGGGCCATTACTCTCCCATCAAGGTGATCCAGACAGATCTGCTCCTGGGTCCATCAAACTCACAGAAGTATATTGATTGCCAGGTCCCCAGCAGCAAATCGTTACCTTTTATTGCGACCTGAACACTGAATCCTACCAGCGCGGCTTTTATATGGCTGTCAGAATTTCCCTCACTATGCCGGAAACCCGAATCTCTGGGTATAAGCTGGGAGAGCTTGCTGAAAAAATCTATCCCCACATCAGGATCCGCATTCTCATTGATCGTGACAGCAGCAGTTGTATGTAAACTGTTTACAGTACAGATCCCGTTGCTAATCCCTGATGATGAGACTACCCTGCGGATTTCTTCTGTAATATCAATCCATTCCGAGCGCTGCCCGGTCCTGAGCGGAATCTGAATCTGCTTAACAGTCATAGAGGAATTTTACACTAATGGAAGAATATCGTCAATCAACGATAACATCTGAGGGCAGAATATAACTGAAGGGATTTACATGCCTTCCGGCTATTCTAACTTCATAATGGAGATGCGGTCCGGTGCTTCTGCCGCTGTTGCCCATATACCCGATCAGTTCTCCCCTCCTGACCATCTTTCCCTGGCTGGTAACGAACTGATGAAGGTGAGCGTAAACTGTTTCACTGTTACTCCCCGGATGTTCAATAATAATCACCCTGCCGAAGTATTCTTTGACACCCGCGAATTTTACAACACCGTTGGCAGTAGCATATACCGGCGTCCATATCTTATTTGCTATGTCAATGCCTTCATGGAAAAGATTATGCTTTGATATAGGATGAAACCGGTAGCCAAATGAAGAAGTGATTCGTCCGTGAGTAGGCCAGATTGAGGGAAGCTGTGCCCAGCGGGTACGCTGTAATGAAACAAGGTTCGAAGTCTGAGTCAATGTAGAATCCTGAAGTTCAGCCTTTCTCAGTAAGACAACGATGCTCTCCTTAACCGCTTCAGCTCGCATCAGCACCGGATCCAGCATGGTTGCTATCAGCATCTCCTCTCTGCTTGGCCTTCCACCAACTCCAGCCTGGCGAACATCATCACTGATTCGATTCAACCCATACTGCAGCCGTATCCTGTCATCAAAAGAAACCAGCACATCCAAACGATTGGATTCCTTCAGGATATATCTGTCCAGCGTCTTTACATTCTGAAGCAGTCTGTTGTTTTCACGTCTGGCTTCACTTACTCCGAACTTTGCAATCGCGTAAGATGTGGAAAACCATACGAGACGAAACAGCCCGAATAATCCAGCCAAAGATATTATTGAGAAGACAAGAAGAGCATTTATACCCAGGTATGTTTGTCGCACCCTGGATAAAGATTTTGGGGTTATTAAAACAAAATTCCACCCCTTCTTTTTCATCAGTTCCGGATTCTCCCTTCTCTAATAAATTGTAGATTCCGGACTTAAAACATTTCAATTTAATTTACGCGCTATAGCTGTAAACAAAAAATTAGTAAAAGATACCCCTCCCATGGCAAAAAAAATCTGTACCTGAATTTTATCCAGGTACAGAATTTCTCATAAAAACACCCAAAATTCTATACTCAACCTGCAACTGGTATGATTAAACGAAAATCAGAACCTTTGCCGCTGCTGCTCTCAAATTCTATGTAACCACCATGCGATTTGATACAATCCCGTACACTCGCCAGACCCAGCCCTAGCCCTTTCCCCACCGCCTTGGTGGTGAAAAAAGGTTGAAACAGATGATCCTGGGTTTCTTTGTCCATGCCTATACCGGTATCGGAGATAGAGAGAACTATGTATTTGCCGGGATGAACTTTGGCCTGTTTGGCTTCCTCTTTGTTCAGAACAATATTTCTGGTGGCAAATTTCAGGTCCCCGGTTCCGAAAGGCATAGCATCGCAGGCATTGGTCACAATATTTAGTATCGCATTCTGAAGGTGATTGGGATTGCCGTTTATGATAAAATCCGTTGCACTAAAATCAGTCGTCACAATTATGCTGCCCTCAATAGTAGGCTTAACCAGTTCAAGTACATTTTCAACTACCTGATTCAGTGAAAGCTTTATCATCGTATGGTCATCTTTACGGCTGAATTCCATCAGCCTGTTTGATAACTCAGCAGCATGCTTTGATGCAGAAATGATGGTATCTATGTAAGCCATTTCTTCTTTTGAAGAAACAAAGTCCTGTCGCATGATTTCTGCACACCCCAGAATACTGCCCAGTTTGTTATTGAGGTCGTGAGCGACTTTACCCGAAAGCCGTCCAATTGCATCCATTTTCTGGGTCTCGAAGAGCCGCCGTTGCAACTCCATTCTCTCTTTTTCGGCTTTCTTATACTTGGTAATATCAAAGATGATTCCCTGGCTGCCTAAAAATGCCTGTGAGTGGTTTTTACCATCAAACTTCTTTCGATCATAGGCACCCTCTACTGCAATAATCCCGGTTACATCTCCTACCAGAATCTTTACCCCATGGCGTCCTTTAGTGACAAGACGGACCTCGAGATTTTTGGTTCTCCTCTCTCCGGTCCTCCGCTCGTCAAAAAGTTTGGGAGCCTTTTCTACACCAGTTTTTTTCCCGGCAAATTTAGGTAAAACTACCGCACGGGCTACCCTCTCATATTCCTCCCGGGACATGATGGTCGAGAAATGCTTCCCAATAAGTTCTTCCGGTCTATAATGCAGTATTTCATCTACTGCTTTGTTTATGAAAACAAAATGACCATTTACATCGAGTATATAAATAATTGCAGCGGTTATTTCCGTTATCCTGCCAAGCCGTTCGCTAAGGTATTGGTTTTCATAACGAAGTCTTTCGACCTCTTCTATAAGTGCAGCACTGTTTCTCCCTTTGCTCAACATCAATAAATCTCCTCACCGCTTGTCAGGCTTAAAAACACTTTCAGAACAGGAATAATTATACCATTGCATATTCTTTTGTTCAAGGTCTCTGCAGATTCGGGAAATAATTACAGATAAGTCTGACTGAGGATTTCTGACCAACAGGGTAAAGAGTTACTGTATCAGGCTGTTTCCTACAAACAAAAAAAAAGTGGAAATTCTGAAGAGAAAAGGAGGAGGCAGAATCCAATCCTGAAGCCTCCCCCGGATAATTCTAAGAGATTATACGCCCTCTTTTATGCTCTCAGGTGATTCAGGGTGCTCCCTTTCCGGAATGAGATACCAGCCAACCAGATATGTGACTACCCCAGGCCAGACAGCAGTCAGAATCGTGGCAAACACAAAAGCAAGGCGGACAATTGTAACATCCCAGTTGTAGCTGTCTGCAAGACCGGCACAAATCCCGGCAATTTTCCTGCCTTCTTTAAGTCTATAAAGCTTTTTCATTATACCTCCTCCTTTACTTGAAAAGCGTAAACCATAATTGATAACAGTCGACTGATTAACTATACAGATCCTTCCGCCGATGCTGCCAGAGCGGAAGACGATTTCTGGTCACTTCCAGTAATTCTGGATTAATATCAGCAATTAATAATTCCTCTCCTGATCCACCTTCCACCAAAATATCCCCCCATGGTGATACTACCATTGAATGGCCATAGGCATTGTATGAAGAGTTGATGTTTTGCCCCTGCGAAATAGCTGCC
>DAOTAZ010000081.1:0-4437 GCA_035382965.1 Chitinispirillaceae bacterium
ATATGTCAAAGAACTCATCTAACTACACTGTTTGGGAAATCCGGATAGACCCATTTTTTCCGTGTGAGCACCTTCTGAAATATTTCCTATATGTATATGTAAATCACAGAGGAATTTTATCATGGAGAAGGCAGTTTTAATGACATTGCCAGACCGGTTTCACCGTCAGAATAAAAGCCTTTCCTTTTGCAATCAATATGAAAACCGGTTTTAGTATAGAGGTTGATTGCGGCGATGTTACTTTCCCTTACCTCAAGCAAAACCATTTTTGCATTTTCAGAACGGGCCCTATCTATCAAAAAGTTCAGGAGTTTTTCGCCTAAACCTTTTCTTCTGAAATCAGGTGAGATACAGATATTTCTTATTTGCAGTTCATCAAATATGAGGGCGGCTGCGGCATACCCGGTAATGATGTTTCCAATGCAAATCACGGTTACCAAAGAGAAGGGACTGATAAATTCATCCCTGAAATGATCCATATTCCAGGGGTTTGAGTAGCAGATCTTCTCGATGTTCAGTATTTCAGGAAGATCAGTAAAAGTAGCGCTTCTGCAGTAGATACTATCCATTGCAAACATGTGACGGGTTGATTGAGATATATGCAGAATATAATTTTTATTCAGTGAAAAAGATAAAACAGGTGCTTTTATGAATTTACAGCGGTATCATTTTCTAAATGCATTATTTCTTGTCCTCTTAATCAATTCTACTGTAAATATTTCCGCTTCTGTTTACTTTACAGAAGATGATTCAGGTGAATTTTCATTATTGGAAAATGTAATCGACGCCGAAAAAAACGCAGTTTTAAGGAATACCGGTACGAGTCTGACAGAATACATCAAGCTTAATACAAAGATTTTCAGTATCGATGAAACAGAACAAAGCATCATTTTTGCTAGCAGATACCAATACTGTATAAAGCCGCCAATGGAGTTTTCACTGAGAAACAGCTCCCATCTCAGGATTTAAACCCCCACATTATTGTCTTTATATTCCTGGCTATTAAAGTTAAAATGTGCATTGAACGTGCACGATTCTCTTTTGTTAGTTTGTTATCTGATCGGGTTGAGATCTTGAAAAGATACGATCAGCAGGGTCTAAATAGATTTCCTGTTGATCTGCTGAACCTCGAGAGAGGTTTGCTCCGGGAGGGTGGAAAAATTCCACCCTCTTTTTTATGATAATTTTGTCTGAAATATGGAGTAGATTTCTTCTCTGTTTCTGGCCGACAAAAGTCTTTTCCGGAAATCCTCATCGTTGAGTGCAGCGCTGAGACTGGCAAGAAACTGGATGTGGGGTCCGACAACTTTCAGAGGAGAGAGTACGAGGACAAAAATGTGAGAGGGAGCACCATCAAGAGATTGAAAATCTACTCCTTTCTTTGATATACCAGCGGCAATAGTGATTCTGGAAACGGCATCAGTTCTTCCATGCGGTATTGCTACTCCATGCTGCATTCCAGTGCTCATTGTTTTTTCCCTTTGCATTACAGAATCCAGGGCGTCCGTGCTGTTTTCCAACAGTTTATTCTTATGCAGAACAGAAATAAGCTCCTTTATTATCTCATCTTTGGTTGTGGATTTCAGATCGTTTATGACACAGGAGGGGTTGAAATTTATTGAAACGTCAAGATCTTTTCTGGCCTGGACTTCGGTCAATCCTTTTTTAATGTTTTCCGGTTGAAGGAAGTTTCTGGCTTTATTGATGATGCTATGGAGCTGCAGCAGAGATTCATAAACGATTGTCTTTACAAATAAGACATCTTTCCTGTCTGTTTCGAATGATATGGAATTGCCATGTACAGTAGCGGTGATAGAGATGTTTTCTTTACGGAACTCGTGAACTGAGTTATTTCCAATCTTTACAGTGTGCACATAGAATCCCTCACCTGAAAAGTACTGGACAATTTTCATATTCATCAATTCTATAAGTTCCGGGGCAGAAAAGTCAAAGTCGGTGGTTACAGTTGTCCGTTTTTTAAACTCTTTCCGGACTCCGCTTCTGCCTTTAAGCAGAATGCTAAGCAGGGGTGGAGCGAAGAGAGTGGTGATAAGGGTCATGACTACAGTGGCTCCAAAGAGAGTTTGATTGATAACTCCGGAAGAGATGCCGATTCCGGCAATGATAAGAGCGACTTCTCCTCTTGGAACCATACCTACACCAATTCTCATCGCACCAAGCTTGTTGAAGTTAAGAAACAGTGATGGCAGGGCACATCCTGCAACTTTTGCGAGTATCGCAACAACAGAGTAGACCATTCCGAAGATGAGAACCTGTGTGTCAGCCATCTCTCTAATGTTAACCATCATTCCCATAACAACGAAGAAAATGGGAACAAAGAAAGAGTAAAGAGTTGAGAGAGCCTCATGAATTGAGAAGCTAAGGTCTGTTTTTGAGAGGGTCAGACCCATGATATAGGCACCGATAATCATGGCCAGTCCGGCTTTTTCGAAAATTCCGGCGAGCATGAAAGCCATTCCAAGAGAAAACACTGCGATAGTAGCGTTTGAATGAAATCTTTTAAGAAAACGATTAATATGCCCGGCCATCAGGAGACCGGTAGCAGTAAAGCCGATCCAGACCAGAAAAGCTCTGATAGCAATGAGTGGAACACTGGGGGTTTCTAAATTTCCCTTACCTTTTGCGGCAGCAACTCCAGTGATCACAGCTAAAAGTATAATCCCGAGCACATCATCGATGACTGCTCCGGCCATGATAGTCACACCTTCGGGTGAATCCATTTTTCTTTTCTCAGATAGAATCCTGGCAGTAATTCCTACTGAGGTAGCGGTGCTGATTACTCCAAGAAAAAGATTTGTGGTGTCGAAAAAAGGTTTGTGGAGAAAGAAATGTCCTACAGCAGCACCGAAGAAAAAAGAGAAGATGACCCCGCCGATTCCGATTAGAGTCCCTGCAAGCGAATAACGCAGGAGAAGGGAGATGTCAGTTTCCAGACCGGATACAAAAAGAAGAATTATGGATGCGACAGTCGCGATTCCGTAGAGATTGTCAGAAATTGGAATAGAATCAAGTCCTCTAAGCGGAAACAGACCTTCCGGGAAACCAGGCAAGGGAATATGTCCAAGGAGATAGGGTCCTATAATCACCCCAAGGATCAGCTCTCCCAGAACAGTAGGGATCTTTATTTTCTCAAAAAACAAACCACCGATTCTGGAGAGTAAAACTATTATTCCCAGTTGAAATATGAGACTGGTCATGATCAGAAGAGTGTTTTCAGAATCACCAGTACCCTGAGCGTGAGCCGAGAGTGGGATGAATGCCAGAAGGCAGATTAGGGGTATCTTGTTTTTCTGGATAATTCCAGAGAAAAAATTTCCGTCCTGAAGGCAAAGATTTCTGTTTTTCATAGTTCTATTCTTTATAGTAATCTTTCTAAGTAATTGTTATCAAAGAAGTTAGCTTATATTGGCAAAATCGGCATGATTAATGCTTGTACGCTTAGTGGGGGTGAGCCATGAACGAGATGAAAAGAAAAATGATCTCCCAGGCCAGGGAAACTTTTAAAACGATTTATCCTTGTGGAAATAAAACCGCTCTTATAGATTGCTTTACCAAAATGGGAAATAAACTTGTTTTCTGGTTTAATACAGAAGATCAAAGTACTCATCTGTTGGCTCTTCCTCTTGATGATCCTCATCAAACGGCTTGATTTTCCCCGGTGGACAAAGACCAGGGTTTCCTGATTTCACATTTTCAGGTATTGAACTCTTGTTCCTGAGATTAAATTCGCATGTTTTTTAAACGGAATCGGCCTTTAAATGCCTGTGGGCAGGAAATCTTGTTGCATGCATACAGGGATATAACAGGTATGGGGAAAAGAAAGGAAATCTGAGCGGGTGATTTGAGATTATCTATGGGTTCCTGCGGATACAGATCGTATATAACCATAATTGGATTTACTAAATCGGTGTTTTCGAACTGATTATTGAGATCGCTGTTTATCATTCCGGAAAAGGTCTGGAGAAACAGGACCAAAATCTGCAGGGAAATAAGGTATTTTATGCAAGAGTGCAACGGACTTTGTTTTCCGAAAAGAAAAATCGAATTGGTAAGGTGTACAATCTTCATGGTAACAAGATTTATTCCCGAGAGCCTTTTTTTAAAAGACGGCTCCTGTTTAAACTAACTTATGTCCTGAAAAACAGCAAATCAGGAATGATTTGGAAATATGTTGCAAATACCGTATAATTGAGATTTAATGTTCAAATTTATCTCCCTTTGATTTATTTTTTCGGTGATAAAAACGTAATTTCATTCAAAATAAAATCCATAAGGAAGAGTTGATGAGAGAGACAACAAAAGAGAAGAAGAGTAAAGCGGTACCAGAGAGCCGTAATCCGGCAAAGTGGTATATCCATTATAAAGGAATGAGTGCTGATGATATTCGTCGGGGCTTTCTGAACAATCTGGAATACA
>DAOTAZ010000081.1:4537-11179 GCA_035382965.1 Chitinispirillaceae bacterium
GGGCTGGGAAATGGTGGTCTGGGAAGGCTTGCAGCCTGTTTTCTGGAATCGATGGCAACACTGAAGCTTCCTGCTGTTGGTTACGGAATAAGATATGATTTCGGAATTTTCAACCAGAAAATCATGAATGGTAATCAGCATGAGCTTCCTGAGTTATGGCTTCAGTACCGTAACCCTTGGGAAATCGAGCGTCCTGAATACAAGGTTACAATCAAGTATTATGGGAAAACCATGTACTTTAACGAACCCAATGGTGGTCTGCGTATAACTTGGATTGACACAGAAGACGTTATCGCGCTTCCCTACGACATTCCGATTCCGGGATACGGAGTAAACAATGTAAATACTCTCCGTCTGTGGTCTGCACGTGCTGCCGATGAGTTCAATCTTCAGTACTTCAATGACGGGGATTATATAGGTGCCTGCCAGGACAAAATAAGCAGCGAGAACATCTCCAAAGTGCTCTACCCCAATGATAACAATGTTTCCGGGAAAGAGTTGAGGCTGAAACAGCAGTATTTCTTTACATCTGCATCACTGCAGGATATAATCCGCAGGTATCTGCAATCAAATAAAGATTTCTCGGCTTTTCCGGACAAAGTTGCGATTCAGCTTAATGACACTCATCCGTCCATAACGATAGTTGAACTGATGCGTTTGCTTATGGATGAGCACAAGATGGGATGGAACGAGGCCTGGGATATCACCACACGCACATTTGCCTATACAAATCATACTCTCATGCCTGAAGCACTTGAGAAGTGGCCGGTGAGCATGATGAAAAAGCTGCTTCCGAGACATGTGGAGATTATTTACGAGATCAATGCCAGATTTCTGCGTCAGGTTTCTTACAAATATCCCGGTGATACTGACAGACTGCGTCGTATGTCAATAATCGAGGAGGGGCCTGAACCGCAGATCAGGATGGCATATCTCGCGATAGTCGGATCTCATTCGGTTAATGGAGTTTCACAGCTCCATACCCAGCTTTTATCAAACGGGCTGGTGAAAGATTTCCATGACATGTGGCCGGATAAGTTTAACTGCAAGACAAACGGAGTGACCCAGAGGCGCTGGCTCTACAAATCCAACCCATCGCTCAGGGATCTTATCTGCAGTAAAATAGGAACGGGATGGATTACCAGGCTCGATGAGCTCAAACGTCTGGAACAATATGCCGACGATCCGGAATTTCAGAAGAAGTGGATGGAGGCCAAGCAGGTCTGCAAACAGGAATTTGTAAATAAAATCCGCAAATGGGAAGGGATGAAAATCAGCCCTGACATGATGTTTGATGTTCATGTAAAGAGAATTCACGAATACAAGCGGCAGTTGCTCAAGGCGCTGCACTGTATTGCTCTTTACAAGCGAATAAAGAACGGAGAGAAAGATATCGTACCACGTGCGGTCCTGTTTGCGGGTAAAGCTGCGCCCGGCTATTACATGGCAAAACTTATAATAAAATTCATAAACAATATGTCCGGTATTATCAATAACGATCCGGATACAAAGGGTCTGCTCGAAGTGCATTTTCTTCCCAATTACCGGGTTTCTCTTGCAGAGTATGTGATTCCTGCAGCGGATATCTCTGAACAGATTTCCACAGCCGGTACGGAGGCCTCGGGAACAGGAAACATGAAATTTGCTCTTAACGGTGCATTGACAGTAGGTACAATGGACGGGGCAAATATCGAGATCATGGAGCAGGTCGGAAAAGACAACATCTTCATCTTTGGTCTTCTGGCCAATGAGGTTGATGAATTGAAAAACAGAGGTTATAATCCCTGGGATTACTACAATAAAAATGCGGAACTGAAAAATGTAGTAGATCTTATTTCATCAGGATTTTTCAGTCCTGAGGAACCGCATCTGTTCATGCCTATCTACGACTACCTCATGAAGCACGGGGATCGTTACATGGTGATGGCTGATTTCCAGTCGTATATGGATTGTCAGTCACATGTGGAGAATATTTATCAGAATGACAAGGCAACCTGGGCCAGGAAGTCGATACTCAATGTGGCCAATATGGGCAAATTCTCCTCGGACAGGGCAATCGAAGAGTACGCTAATGAGATATGGGATGTAAAACCGGTCGATGTGACACTTGATTAACTTTTCTTGTTTCGGGGTCGGTTTCGGAATCGGAATCGGCATCGAGTATTAAAAAAGAAGTTTTTTTCGACACTGACTCTGATGAAAAAAGGGAAACCATCGTTAAATTTACAGAAAAATTTATAATGAGTAAAAATGTTGTAATTCTGGGAGCCAGTAATAAACCTGACAGGTATGCTTATAAAGCGTTCAGGATGCTCAGGGAATATGGGTACGATGTTGTGCCGGTCAATCCTGTTCTTGATGAGATCGAGGGTGTAGAGGTAAAACACTCACTTGATGAAGTGGAGAATAACCCGGATACTCTATCGGTTTATGTGCGCCCTGAGAGACTGGAGACGGTTGCAGACAAAATAATCAGGGTTCATCCCAGGCGTATAATTCTAAATCCGGGGACCGAATCAGACACTCTGGAAAAAAGGTTCAAGGATGAGGGGATTGAAGTGCTGAGAGCCTGTACGCTGGTTCTGTTACGGACAAGACAGTTTTGAAGCTTATTTAATAGGTGTCGAAACGCAGAGGGCGTAAAGGACGCAAAGATGTGAAATTTTAGAAAATAGTTCCCCTGTTTAATCTCCATTGAGGATCTATTGCTCGCTTGATTGCTTTCATTTCATCAATTGCAGCTTTCCCGTACATCTTCTCCAGATATTTACATTTCAGTTTCCCTATACCATGCTCAGCCGAAATTGTACCTCCATTTTTGACAGTAAGTTCCATCATACTGTCATACACATCAAGTGCGGTCTTCAGCTCATCTTCATTTGAAGGTAATAGATTTATGTGTATATGGTAATCGCCGAGATGACCGAAGGCTGCATAATGAAGGTTGTTTTCCTTGATCAGGCTGAGGTACTCCTGGTAAACAGATGTAAAGCAGTGTGCGGGAAGCGCGGTGTCGGTACCTATTTTTCTGATTGATGGGCAATTATTTTTAAAAGATGAAACAGTAGAATTGATTGATTCAGGGAGTGTATGACGGAATCTTTTCAGCCTTTCAATTTCCGCAGGTTCCATTCCGCTCCAGGTATTGTCAAAAGAGGAATCACAAGAGTTTAGAAAAGACTCCCATGACTCAAATTTATCCTGAAATGAACCGGGTTCGCTTTCAGCAAATTCCCAAAGTATTGCATGAGCGCAGCTATCAGGAAAATCCGGTATTGGTTCTGCCATTCTATTTCTGTAACCATCAATAAATTTTAAGGCACTTTCATCGAAAAATTCTATCGAAATCACACCGTTTTCTCTTCGCAAAAAGTCTGCGAAAAGAAAGGCGTTTTCCAATGATTTAAAAAATGTACATCCGGCAATGATACCAAAGGCTTTTTCCAGTTTTATTGTAATTGAGGAAAAAATTCCCAGAGTTCCTTCACTTCCAATAAACAGATCAATAGGATCCATCGGTGCTCTGGAATAATATCCCGCGGCGTTTTTTGTCTGAGGAGATTGATATGAAAATGGCGGTATAACAATTTTACTCCCCTGATCGGTTATTATTTCTATTCCTTTACGCGGATCAGCGGTATTTCCTCTTGTCAAAGTAAATGTTTCGGTGTTTGATGTAATGACCGATAAAGCATAAATTGAGCATCTTGTGGCACCGAATCGGAATGATCTGGCACCTGATGCATTGGTTGCTACAGTGCCTCCCAGTTGTGCGGTTGTTTCGGTAGGGTCAGGAGGATAGAAATGAGAACCAGGGCTTAAAAACTGCTGTCCAGGTATTTTATACTGAAAGCTACCTGGATCACTTAAAAACTCTGATATTCCATCAATTGTAACACCTGGTTCACATTTTAGTATTATCTCTCCTTCAGAATTGATTGCAACACTTTCGATGTGATTCATTCGTGAAAAGGATATTACCCACTCGTTATCATCGGGTACAGCTCCTGCGGTAGTTCCGGTGTGGCTTCCAATTAATCGCAGGGGTTGGTTTAACCGGGAAGATTTCGAAATTATTGAAAGAAGATCATCTGTGTTTTCAGGGAAGAAAATTTTTGACGGGATACCGCCTGATGATTTGGATTCATCGACAAGAAGATCACTGTATCTTTCTTTTATTATGTTTTGAACATCAATTATTAACATGGGGTTATATCCATTTTGGTTTTGGAATCCATTTCTGAAAATAAGATGTTTAAGAAAAAAATAAGAGCGTTGAGAAAAGTAATTAAATTCATGTTCATTGTTGGATGCAATTTTGGAATGTTCAGAAAAACATTTACATTATATTCGAAAGATGATTTCAGCATTAAAGCTGGAGCTGGATAGAGAAATTTTACACAAATGGATTGACAGGCTTTCGCTGGAAAAAGAGTGGGAAAAAATTGAGATACAACGAGAGATAGATATGGACTAAAAATTGTTGCGGTTTAAAAATGCATATTAAAATGTTTTCTGCCCAAGGCATTGAACCTGTAAAGGCTTACCGCTGAGCCAGCCTGGCAAATCAGCGGTTTTTTTATCTTTTCCATCAAGATTTCTCCTCGAAGATCCAGGGAAACCAAACCAGGATTTTTACCTCATGATAAATGTGGATTTACTTTCCTCAGGAATTTCTCTATCTACCAATGAACCGAATACACGAATATGATAGAAAAAAGCCGGCATTTTAGTATTTTTCTGTCATGACACCAATTCTTGTGACAGGCGGTGCAGGATATATCGGCAGCAGCACATGTAAAGCGCTGTATCGATGCGGGTATTTGCCGGTTACAGTTGATAATCTCGTTTACGGTCATCGATGGGCTGTCAAATGGGGGCCACTTGAAGAAGCCGATATTGCGGATACCAATAAAATCCAGGCTTTGTTCGAAAAATATAGACCGGAGGCGGTAATTCATTTTGCGGCCTTTGCCTATGTAGGTGAATCGGTTCAGGATCCCCGGAAATACTATCTTAACAACGTTGCCGGGACATTGAACCTCCTGTCTGTCATGAAAAACTGTGGATGTGACAAGATTATCTTCTCAAGCACATGTGCTACTTACGGAAATCCTGAGAGAATTCCAATAGATGAGACACACAGACAGGTTCCGGTTAATCCCTACGGAAGAAGCAAGCTGATGATCGAGCAGATTCTTCAGGATTTCGGTTCAGCTTATGGGATGAGGCATGTAATCCTGCGCTATTTTAATGCATCCGGGGCTGATCCTGAGGGGCAGATTGGTGAATCCCATGATCCTGAAACTCATCTTATCCCTCTTGCCATAAAAGCGGTACTGGAGGGGAAAAGTGTTCAGGTTTATGGGAAAGATTATGATACTCCGGATGGTACCGCGATAAGAGACTATATTCATGTCTCTGACCTGGCAGAAGCACATTGTCTGTCTCTGAAATACCTTTTAGCTGGAAATAAAAGCGACTGTTTCAACCTGGGTACAGGCAGAGGGTATTCGGTGCTGGAGATAATCGAGGCGGTGGAGAGGGTCAGCGGGAAAAAAGTCAGGTATGATATTACTGACCGGAGGCCTGGTGATCCGGATAAACTGATTGCGTCATCGGCAAAGGCAAATGAAAAACTGGGCTGGCGATGCCGGTATATGGAATTGGAGCCGGTAATCGAGACTGCTTACAGATGGCATGCGGAACAGATAAAAGACAAGAGAAGCGATCTATGATGATATCACTGGTTGTCCCCTGCTACAATGAGCAGGAGGTTTTATATAAGCTTTACGACAGGGTCTCTCCGGTTCTGGAAAAAATCGGGGATAATTACGAGGTGATTTTGATAGATGATGGTTCTGTGGATAGAAGCCTCTCTATCATGGAGGAGATTCATGGTCGCGATAGCAGGTGGAAGGTACTCAGTTTTTCCAGAAATTTCGGTCATCAGACTGCTGTTTCCGCAGGAATTCATTACAGCAGTGGAGATTGTGTCGTTGTTATCGATGCTGATCTTCAGGACCCGCCCGAGCTTATACCCGATCTTGTAGCCAAATGGCAGGAGGGGTATCAGGTAGTCTATGCTGTGAGAAAGAAAAGAAAAGAGGGGATAGTTAAAAAATTCTGCTATGCAGCATTCTACAGACTTCTGGCCTGCAGCTCGAACATTTCAATTCCCCTGGATTCCGGGGATTTTTGTCTGATGGACCGGGCGGTTGTGGAGAGGATAAGATCTATGCCGGAGTCGAACCGCTTTATCAGGGGACTGCGTGCCTGGGTTGGTTTTCGTCAGACAGGGGTGGAGTATGAGCGTGATGCCAGGGCTGCCGGCAAGCCATCGTATACCTGGAGGAAGCTGATACATCTTGCCTTTGACGGTATCTTTTCCTTTTCGACCATGCCTTTACGGATGATGACGGTGTTCGGGCTTGTAATATCAGCTTTTTCTTTTCTCTTTGCGTTGTATAATTTTATTCAACGGATTTTTGCCGATTTTTTCATGCAGTACAATTTCAAGCTGGTCCCCGGATTTGCCACCACCATAATCGCTATTTTCTTTCTGGGCGGTGTTCAGTTAATCTGCCTGGGGGTTATCGGGGAGTATATCGGAAGGATATACGATGAGGTAAAGAGAAGGCC
>DAOTAZ010000082.1:0-11129 GCA_035382965.1 Chitinispirillaceae bacterium
CCCAGTAGTTATTGCCGATAACATCAAAACCCGCACTTATCCGATCAAAATCATTCTCCGACATTCCGAGACTTTTATCTAAGTAGGTGTAACGTTCTCCATTTTTAGCATTATTGTCCGGAACAGTGTACATCCATGGCGAAACGTAAGTATAAGTGGTTTTCAGCAGATGATTCATGGGTAATTTAAATGGATTCCTCCAGAAAATGCCCATGTCAATTCCCCAGTGGGTAGGCTCCTTATCTGTAATTTTCTCATTATCTACTTGAAAATCATCGAATGCCACCTGTCCTCTGAAGGAAACATCCTCGATCAGAGGATGAATATTCCATTGAAAAGCAAGAACCAGGTTACCTTTTCCCTCCTGATTTGTATTTACTACAGTGTAAGCCGAAAACGGGTTTATATACTGCAGGTCGGGAAAATGTTTTGTACGGGTAAACAGAACTGTTTCGGTCAGCCCCAGGGTTACCCACTTCCCCAGTATTAGATTAAGAGAATGAGCAGTTAAAAACCTGTTGAGATCAGCTTTGTTGTCATTGTAACTACCGGGCCGTTCATAATGAAAGGCAGCGAAGAGATGTCGAAATTCGAATAAAGATGAGCGGAGCTGCCACTCCAGTGCATCATAGCTGTATGGATTTGAAGATAACACCATGCTTCTGTCTGCAAATGGTCCCCAGTTTCTGTTCATTCTGCCCAGACGGAAAAAACCGTATTTCCAATCGACCTGAAAAAAGGCCTCATCGAACCGGCCTCTAAGATCACGATCTTTGTGAGCAGGATAAAGTTTATCAGATTCATACCTTTTATCCACATTTACCACCTGCCTGACCAGCAGGTGTCTGTATCTTATCTGATTAAGAATGTTTATCTGAAAGTAGGATTTACTGTTTTCATCAGAAAGCACCGGCCCATAACCGCCCATTATTTGCGGTTCCAGAAAAAGGTAATTGATGCTGTCTGTTGATTCTCCCGGAAACCATATCGACCTGTCAAATACATCGGCTTCTCCGATATCATCCCAGAACATCCCGCTTGGGGACTTATCGGCAAGTTCCATATCCGCTGCTGTATTGAAGAATGGTTTGCGCCAGTTCTCAAGCGGTACCCCGTAAACCAAGGAAAAGGTCAATAACAGGAGCAGAACAAGTCTGATAAAAGCTGAGGAATTTAGTTTTGTAAACATCTCAGTAAGCTGTATCTTTCTTGAAAAGGACAATGACTGTTTTAAATATGATCTTGATATCGAGCCAGATGCTCCAGTTATCGATATATTTGAGGTCAAGCCTTACAATCTCATCGAAGTTGCTGATTTTGTTTCTTCCTGAAACCTGCCATAGTCCTGTGATTCCCGGACGTATACTGATTCTGCGATGGTGCCATTTCTGGTATTTTGCGACCTCATCCGGGGTCGGCGGCCTGGTACCTACGAGTGACATTTCACCTTTGAGCACATTAAAAACCTGCGGCAGTTCATCAAGACTTAACTTACGCATGATTTTGCCTATTCTGGTGACCCTTGGGTCGTCTTTTATCTTGAACACCGCTCCGTCACATTCGTTAAGCTTTTCAAGCTCCTTTTTCCTCTTCTCCGCATCCGCAGCCATCGAGCGAAATTTGTAAATGACAAATCTCTTACCGTTTTTCCCTACTCTTACCTGTTTGAATAAAACCGGGCCCTTTGATGTAAGCTTGATAGCCACAGCAAGGAAGGGATATAAAAGGATAAGAACAAAGAGGCCAACAATTCCACCGGCAAGATCAAACAATCTCTTAAAAAGCATCTGATCAGGGTCGAGTTCCACAGTATGGGAAAGAAGTGTAGGACGGCCCATGAAGCGGTGATATTCCCACCTTGCAAAGTATGTGGCCCCGGAAATATTGAGAAACACACGGGCTGGGCGCCCCATCTCCTCACAAATCTGCAGGTAGGAATCAATCGAAAAGCCCTCTTTTGTCATCTTCCTTGGAATACAGAAAAACACCTCTTCAACATAGCTGTTCTTTAGAACCTCTTCGAATTCCGACGGTTGAATTCCCAGATCCAGTTTGCGGATCATGCGAAGGCCCCATTCCGGATGACTACTTATTTCCTGGTGGATCTGTGAGGCCATCCTGCCTCTTCCAATCAGAATCACCGGAGTTGTATTGCGGTTATCACGGCGTATACGGGCAATTGTGCGTTTGACAAACAGTTTTTCCGATGCGATAAATACAAATGAGATGGCTGCAAATGTCAGGTAAAGGTATCTGCTGTTGTGACTGTCCGGGAGAAGATAGAGTATGGAGGCGCCCAGAATACCGGCGGATATGAAAATCGCCACCACCCTGCGCATCAAACCTCTCATCCAGTTGAAGTGCAGTATGGAAAAAAGCGATCTTGTCCAGGCAAAGTAAAGGTAAAATCCCATGAACCCGATCACCATTATCCAGTAGTTAAGAATAGGATGGAGGCTGCGGTGTATGACTGTTACTGAATAAGAGATGTAGAATGCTACAACCAGTAAAACACAATCAATCAGGGCAATAGCCTGCTTTATAAAAGAGGAATGTTCTTTAAGCATTTTTACTCGGGATTAAATTCAAACGGAAATTCAAAGCTCATATTTCCGACCTCTTCAGGTACAGGTTTGAACCTGATGTTCATGACGTATGCTGATAAATGGTCAGTAAATTCCTTATCATTGATACTGGATTTGCTGATTCTGGCATCGGTTACTTTTCCGGAGGCATCCACCAGAAAAGTGATCATTACCGTGCCGCTCATATATTCTTTTATCTTCAGCCGCTTTTTGTAAATAGATTTCAGGTTGGGAATGTGTTTCTCTATGGAATCCCGGATTGACTGCTGCCCCCGGTATTTGAGTGCATTGAGGGAATTGTCCATCACTTTTTTCTGAACAAGCGGTTTCCTGCTTTCTTTGACGGTGTCGGCTTTTTCTCCGGTGTAAACCAACCCTTTAATAATTTGCTCAGCATCCTCGCGGCTCATCACATCCTGCTGATCCTTCACAAATTCAAAAAGAAGCTGTCCTGCAGTTTCAGAGATACCAAAAATGCCGCTGAAAAACCGCTCTATTTCTTCTTGTTTTTCCAGTTTTATGCTGTCCGGAAGAGCTGCTGTCAGGCCAGGTCCCGAGCTGTCTCCCTTGTTATACTGCGTAAAAAGAGATTCGGCATAGGCCGCAACCGACTTGCTTGAAGATAATTCATTCAATTTGCGGTAAAGAACCCGTCCAGAAGAAAGCAGGAGCCCCGCTCCCTTAGGAGTCCATTCCTCGCCTGCCCGAAGCTGAAGCTGTTCAGAAAACCTTTTGGCAAGAGAATCCACACCGGTATCGGCAGTTTCCGAGGCAACCGCCTTGCGCAGCTTGAGATTTCTGATACGCACGGAGTCACTTGGTGCCACCGGGTCGAGTTTAACAAGCTGTTCGACAGTAAGGGACTCAGAACCAATAATTATGACCTGTGAATCCTTTTTCTTTGCACAAAAGGAAAAAAGCAGGGGAATTACTGTTCCCAGAACAGCCGACCGGTAGAACAAATTTTCCTTGATCCGCATCATTTACCCGCTTAATCTTGTACTGGCAAGCACTTCAGACCTCAATGCCTCGATGCTGCTTTCGTTGCTAATGTACCTCCAGATCCCTTCCGGAGGCGATTGAAAAAGTTTTTCCTGCAGTAACATTCTCTCCCTGATAACCTCTTCCGTAAGCTCCCCTGCTTTGGCAAGTAAACGCTTCAGCCTCACATCAAATGAAGCGAAGATCCAGATCCTCTGATCAAACCATCCTTCGATATGCCAGAGCGGGATCAGAGCCGCATCCATTACTACCGGCCCGCTCCTGTCCCTCATCAGAGAACCAAGTCTCTCCAGAAGCGGCGGATGCACAACAGCATTTAACTTTCTTAATTCATCAACTGACCCAAAAACAATGCTTCCAAGTCTATCAAAAGCAATCGATCCGTTTTTTAATACCTGCTCACCGAAAATCTCATTAAGCTTCTTTTTAATCTCCGGATCGGACTGCATAAGTAATTTCGCTTCCCTGTCGGCGTCAATGATATGCGCCCCCTCAGCTGCCAGAATTCCAGCAGCGGTCGATTTACCTGATCCCATATAGCCAGCCAAGGCGATTTTTACAGACATTATACTCAGGTAACCGTATGAAATTTCGTTATGGTGACCCGGTTCCCTTTTTCGTTGTACTCAACCTTGTCAACATAATGCCGCACAATGAAGAGGCCCCTGCCGCAGTCTTTAACCAGGTTTTCCGGAAGTGTAGGATCTGGAATACTGTTTGGATCGAAGCCTTCGCCCTCGTCCAGAATCGAAACTACCGTTTTCTTCTTGTCTATAACATGACCCATGATCACCTTTTTGGAAAAATCCTTGCCATTTCCATGCAGAATCGCATTCACAAGCAGTTCTGTGAGGGTGATCTTCATTTTTCTGATACTGTCATCGGCATATCCGAATTTATCCATATTGGTAAGAATAACCGAAACAGCACGATCCATCTCTTCGTAATAGCTGATAGACTGAAGGTACACCGGATCATCATCGGCAAACCCCAGTTTATTTTTAATCAGATTCTTTCTTGACTGTGTCAGAACTTCCGCTACAACCGCAGTCACATCATCATCTACATTGGTTTTCGCTCTGAATTTTTCATTGATAACAGACAGCAGCTTTTCCGCCCTGCCATCCTTTAAAGACTCACAGGCTGTCTCCTCAAAAAGCTTCTTCCCTTCCTGTAAATCATCGGAAAATACCCTGTAAAGCCCGTCAGTGAGAAGAACCAGGCAGTCCCCGGCATTGAGGTAAATACTCTGCTCATCAAAAAACCCATTATCAAACACACCGATAAATGTACCCTGTGATTTTAGCTGAAGTACCTGATTTTCTTTTTTCCGGTACACGATCGGACAGGCGTGCCCTGCATTGGAATAGGTCAGCTTGTTATCATGAAGGTCAAGATAGGCAACAAAGGCAGTGAGATAGAAATCAGCTGATACATCTCTGATTATTTCACTGTTTACCCGCTCTATGACCGCACGCGGGGAAAAACCATTGCGGAGATGATTTGAGAAACAGACTTTTGCAAGAGCGGAGATAAGCGCTGATGGTATCCCGAACCCTGTAACGTCAAATATTACAAATGCCAGCACATCGTCTGAAAGCTTCACCACATCGAAAAGATCTCCCCCTATAGCACCACAGGGGAGGTAAAGCGAATCGAGCTGAAGCCCCTCCAGTACAGGAAGATTACGGGGAATCATCGCTGATTGGATCTTACGCGCTATCACCAGTTCTGCATCTCTGGTGTCTGAATCATCTCCCCCGGATGAAGTATTCATTGGTTTCATTTCGATGCTCTGTGAGGAATCGGGGAGTGTCATATTTTGTTGTTCACTTCTATATCAGATTAAATCTATTTTGGTATTACAAATATACAACGTGTTATAAAAAAACCTGATAGCAGTTTCCCGAATTGCAATGATCAGGCTTTTCTCTTTCTCGTCTCATGCAGCCTGAAACTAAAGGCTGATCTCAGAGTTATTATACATTATAAATTACTTTCCGGTTTAAAGTCCACGAAATAGGAGTCAAGATGCTGGCGAAACTACGTTCCCTGGCAGTGCTTGGAATTGATGCATTTGAGATTGGTATCGAGGCAGATACCAGTGAGATGCTTCCTGGATTGACCATTGTCGGGCTCCCGGACGGTGCAGTGCGGGAATCACGTGAAAGAGTCATGTCTGCGATCAAAAACTGCGGTTTCCAGTTCCCAAACCGCAAAATCACCATCAATATGGCACCTGCGGATATGAAAAAAGAGGGATCCGGATTTGATCTGCCTATCGCTATAGGCCTCCTTATAGCCTCATCTCAGATCGATATCATTAATCCCGAGAGATTCTGTATTGCAGGTGAACTGTCCCTTGATGGTACAGTTAAACCCATCAAAGGGGTGCTCTCTATGGCTATTAAAGCCAGGGAGCTTGGTGTGGAGGGGATGCTGGTACCACAGGAAAATGCCCTGGAGGCGGCAGTAGCAGAAGGGGTAAAGATTTTTCCCGTCAAAAACCTTTCTGAGGCGCTGGATTTTCTAACCGGAATCAAAAACATCGATCCCTTTACCACTGATCTCGATTCCATCTTTAACCAGGCAAAATCATATACTATCGATTTCAGGGATGTAAAAGGACAGGAGCATATCAAAAGAGCTCTTCTGGTTGCCGCTGCAGGCGGGCATAATATCCTGATGATCGGGCCACCTGGCTCAGGAAAAACCATGCTGGCACGACGGCTCCCGACCATTCTTCCGGATCTTTCTCTGGATGAAGCGCTGGAGACCACGAAAATCCACTCTGTAGCAGGACTTCTGGACACCAATACCCCGCTCCTTGCAACCCGCCCCTTCCGTTCTCCCCACCATACTATCTCCGATGCAGGCCTTATCGGTGGAGGTTCCTACCCTCGTCCGGGCGAGGTAAGCCTGAGCCATCATGGAGTTTTATTTCTGGATGAACTACCGGAATTCAACAAAAATGTCCTGGAGAATCTTCGCCAGCCCCTTGAAGACGGTAAGGTGACCATTTCCCGGGCACTGATGTCCCTTTCGTATCCCGCGCGATTCATGCTGGCAGTCGCCCTCAATCCCTGCCCGTGTGGATATTACACAGACACGAGACATAAATGCACCTGCTCACCACAGCAGATTCAAAAATACATGTCCAGAATTTCCGGTCCGTTGCTTGACAGAATCGATATCCATGTGGAAGTGCCGGCACTCTCTTATGAGGAGCTGTCACGTAAAGCACCGGGACAGGATTCTTCTGTAATGAGAGCAGAAGTAAAAAAGGCACGTTCTCTGCAACTGGAAAGATACAAAAGAGAGAAGCGGGTTTTCTGCAATGCACACATGGAATCCCGTCATATAAGAAAGTACTGTGATCTGGATCAGGAGAGTCAGAGTCTGCTGAAAAATGCCATTGAAAAACTGGGGTTGTCGGCAAGAGCATACGACCGGATACTGAAAGTATCCAGAACAATAGCTGATCTGGACAATTCAGAAGGGATAAAGGGTCAGCATGTTGCTGAGGCGATCCAGTACCGCAGTCTTGACAGGAAGTTATGGATGGGATAGCTTCGGCAGTGTCCGGTAGATTTTCCTCCCCGGCATCGGGGTCGTATCGGAATCGGTATCGACAACAAATTATCTATGTGCGAAAGCATTATACGAATGAATAGATCCCATCCCGACCAGGTGCTAAAAATCTGATTAACTACCTATTCTGGTTAATCAGTGGCAGTGGCACCATTGTAATGGCACACTAAAGAAGCCACCGTGTTTGCAAAATCATTAATCTCAGCGAGTGGTTTCCCTTCCAAAACTCCAATTGTCAATGCCGCTGTAAATGCATCACCCGCCCCAACCGTATCACAAACATCTACTTTAAACCCCGGATGATACAATATCTCCTCAGGAGTATAAAGAACACTTCCTTCACTGCCCTTTGTAAGAGCAATCAGTCGTAAATTGTACTTTTCACAGAGAATTGAGAGCGTTTCTTCCGGTTCTCCTGATAAGGAAAACATCGACCCGATTTTGCTGAGTTCTTCACTGTTAACCTTAAGTACATTGCAAAGGAGAAGTGAATCATTTATAAGTTCAGGACTGTAATACTGCATGCGCAGATTAATATCAAATACTTTGAGCCTGCTTTCAGGTACACTCTTCAGAAATCTTCGTATCGACTCCCGGGATTCAGGTGACCGCTGTGCGAGAGTGCCAAAACATACAGCATCAACCGACTTCGCCAGACCATCTGTCTGTTCATCGAAGGGGATATGATCCCAGGCGACATTCTCGTGGATTATGTAGTCCGGATTCCCCTTACTGTCAAGTGTAACCGATACTGAACCTGTAGGATGTACTCTGTCGAGAGAAATATAGCAGGAAGAGAGTCCCAGTTCAGCGAGTCTTTCCAGTAATTCCTCTCCCGGTTGATCTGTCCCGACTCTGGAAACCACAAAACTCTCCGCACCGAGCATCCGGGCATGATAACAGAAGTTGGCGGGCGCTCCACCCGGCCTCCTGCCGGTGGGAAACAGATCCCACAGTATTTCCCCTGCTCCTGCGACAGTGAACGGCATTTGTCAGATTTTCCTTATCAATTCGCAATTGCAGATTCTGACCTCGGGGAGCCCGTCCTTATCAAGGATAAACTCCTTATTTGGATCGACAGCAAGGAGAAGATCGTTCTTCCTCAGAAAGGTTCCATCATAACCGACATTTTTCAACTGTGATTTAACCTTGTCGAATAATTTATTGAAGAGGGATTCATCCACGATCCCCTTGCCCGTTGCCTGCAGCAGGTCAAGCGGCCGGCAGAGAGGTCCGTTCTGTTTCGCAACCCACTCATCAGGGCCATTGTAGTAGCCCCGCAGGGTTATATAATTACGATCCGGACGAAGTACAGGATAACCATCAGGGCCCAGAATTAAACTGTGGGAGATATACCTGCTCATATCATCGGTTATCTCCAGCTTCGCACTTCCCGTCATGTAAATAGCTCTCATGTAAACTGTGGGAACACCGTTAAGGCTCAGATGATGAGCAATCGAGAACTCCTCAAAAGGGCTGTTGTATCCGAATTCATCCAGTTCCTTTGCATGGGGACCCGGAAAATCAAGCGATGGACGTTCTCCCACATTTGATGTTTTCCAGACGATATGGATATGATCTTTAGTTACCGTGTAATAAACATCGTTAATAGCTGAAAGTCTCCAGGCATGAGTTTTTCGCCACCTCTCCGGAAGGAAATAATCAAAAAGACGTCCGTTCTTCCCCACCACCCATAACTGGCCATTTGTACTTTCCACATGACCATGCACATAAGGCACGCCCAGGATCTCCATACTGGTTAAGTGTGAAGGCAGTTCTGTGGCAGTAAACCTGTCCCTTTGATCGTCAAGATAAGAATGACGTCTCTGACTGCTCACCTGCTCTTCATGGGAATCGGTTCTCAGAAGCAGTTCATAATCTATAACAGAATAATTACCCTGTCGGATCAATGCCTGAAGCATCTCTGAGCGGAGACGTCTGGTATCTGGTTCGGTAGAAGCGACAAGACTCTCTACCTTCCCGATCTCCTTCTCACCGATAATTATGTGTACAGGTTTCATGTCAGCGACAACATAACCTTTTTTCTCCATGTCAGATATGGATTTTCTGGTAACAGATCCCAGGACCTCCCTGAGTTCCTCGTTACTGAAACCAATATCCTGAAAGGCTTCCAGAACATTTTTCCCTTTTATCCAGCGGTAAATCAGCTTGTATTGACGAAGTATATCGATATCTATTCCGGGTTGTCTGGCCCTGATCCGATTGATCTTTACCTGAGAGCGGCCGCTCTGCCATATCTGCATCTTTTCAGGTGGTACATAAATGGCAAGTGGTTCCTGAGTATTGACCTTTATATCAGGTGGTCCGAACTTTCCTTCGAGCATCTCAAAAACCAGCGAGAACTCCTCCCAGGGGCTGTTGAACTCCGCGTTTAAATACTCAAGAAGCGTTTTTGTCTCCAGCGGCACATCCTCACCTACCCTGCTGTTCTTCACTACCAGTTCAATACTCTCCCCGTAAAGCTCTTTTGTGGGCACACGGTAAACCGAACTGGTGCCCTCCAGCCGTTCCCTGTGTTTCTCGAACCACTCCTTTTCATACCAGTTTTCGAGTTCAAGAAACTCCGCTACAGGCAGCCCGAACCGGGTAAGATAGATATCTCCTCCGTCACTTGTTTTCCTGTGTACATAAATAACCCCCAGCACATTTACAAGAGATTCAGGGGTTACTGATTTCTGTACCTTAATGGAATTATTCAGAAAGCTTTGAGATTTCATAAAAAATCTATTTTCCTGCTCTTTTTACCTGAGAATATTCGTAAAACATATAATACTACGGATCAATCCGGAAAAACAGAAAAAAAATCAGAGTCTTTTCCTGCCTTGTTCGTATATATTTTTATTGAACAAATCATTTGACCTGAGCCCGTGATGTCTATTCAAAATCAACGGAACAAGACCTCTTTAATGAATTCAGACAAAAAGATCAGTATCTATCTTCTACCCCTGTTCCTAGGAATTTTTACTCTTCTTGCCAGCTTTCTTACCGGCTTTTATCAGGCCCATAATGATTTCTGGGACACAGTTTTCATCGCCAGACATCTTGACATAAATTACATGCAAAGCTGGTTCAACACGCAATATCCCTTAGGATATTACATATTGGTAAAATTGATTCCTGCAGGTATGTTTCCGGTTATACCGGCAATTTTCCTTAATGCTCTTTTCGGGATAATTATCACAGGTTCTTCTCTCTTTTTGTATCAAAGATTTCTATCAACCGGGGTCTCTTTGATTTCAGTGACAATTCTGGCACTGTTTCCCACCTCTTTTCATTACATAACCGTAGGTGGTCCTGATCCTGCTTCAGTGGCATTCTTTTCAATCGGTGCCATTCTCATTTTAAACGCTCTTTCCAAAGGAAATGGATCGAAAGTTCATTATGCAGCGGGAGGTTTTTTTCTTGGTTTAGGAGCAATCACCAGGTACCATGTCCTCCCCGGAAGTGTTTTATTTCTTGCAGCTATGTTATTCATTTACAGACAATACTGGAAGTCTGTTCTTCTTTCCGGAGTTTTTCTGATAATCGCTTATACTCCACAGTTCGCTGTAAGCCTGCTGACAGGCCACGGGCTTTGGGAAACCCAGTTTGGACCGACGAATGTTTATGACCTTATGTACGATCTGAGCTGGTATCATACAATCGGGTTTGACGTTCCAGGTTCGATACTGGGGATAATCATGAGCAATCCCCTTCTGTTCCTGCAAAAGTACCTTCTTTCGTTTCTTTCCTATGCACCGGGATACATCTTCCCCCTTATAGCAGCAATTACCCTGAAAAATCCGGTACAGCTCCAGATATCAAGAGCACTGGCAGTCTGGACACTGCTTCATTTCGGATTTTTTTCAGCATTTACAAGCGGGCGGCAGATACTTATGGCCCTTCCATTTTCCATCCTGTGCGCAGGATTCCTGATCCAGGCAGTGTTTG
>DAOTAZ010000083.1:0-11055 GCA_035382965.1 Chitinispirillaceae bacterium
AAAAGAAAGCCACGGTCAGAAAGACAGAAGGCCGTGGCAGGTAAGAAGATTTGCAAGGAAATTGATTAGAACAGCAGTCCTACTCTTCCGGTCCAGGTCAGAGGGGTTTGTCCTCCGATATCTCTGAACAGGAAGTTAGCATTGGTTTCGATTTTCAGTTTGATCGGTGAGTCCTGGAAAAGCAATACACCGAGTACACCACTGGCATCGAATCCAAAGTCATTATCGGCCTCACCACCATTGGCATACCCCAGACCGGCGGCTGCACCGATATAGGGGGAGAAGTTTCCGGCAATGGTCAGAGGATAGAAATTGGCTCCAATCAGGGCTGATGCAAGTACAGCGTCCCAGTCTGTTGTAGCCTCTGCAATAGTTGTCATCCCGACATTATTTGTCAAATTCCAGATTTTCCCTCCGAAAAACTGCCATGCCGGATTGTCGGCGTCGATACCCTGAAGAACTCCGGTTCCTGCTCCCAGAACGTAGTTATCGGGGGTGATGGATCTTGATATGGCGCCATCCTGAGCAAAACTGCAGACCGTAAAAAGTGCAATAAGCAAGCTGGAGAATTTACCTCTCATATTCCTCCCTTTCCAGATGTGAATATTGATAAGTTTGGTGATTGCAGCAATCCTGAAGCAATCAAATGCAAATCCCATACCTTTTATCACTAAAATGCAGGAAACGCTTAAATTGTCAGATGGAGCGTTTTAGTATATCTTCGCCCGGGAAAAAATTTTCCCGGTTCTCTATTTGCTCTTATCTGTAGGAAGAATTACATCTGAAAAAGGAGGAATTATGATTGTTGTCTCAGATGCATCCAGTAAGACAGGTACAGAGATAATATCTGCCCTGCTGAAAGCAGGAGAGCGTGTACGGGGCATAGACAATAGCAGGGAGAGGCTTGCGGCTCTGAGAAGTTCAGGGATGGAACCTGCTGTTGGTGAGGTGACCGATCCGGTTTTTCTTCTAAGTACTTTCAGGGATGCAGAGTCGGTGTTTTTTATCGTTCCATCGAGACCGGAAACTGAAAGTGTAAAGAAATACTTCGAGGATACAGGTTCTGCTTTCATAAAGGCACTCAGAGATTCAAAAGTAAGGTATGTATACTTTATGTCAAGCTTGGGAGCGGATGAGGTATCTGAGGCGGGGCTGCTGATAAGCCTGGGTGAGATCGAAAGAAAACTTGACACTGTAGAAGCTGAAAACGTAATTACTTTTCGTCCGGGCTATTTCATGGAGCATCTGCTCTCAAAAATCTCCTATATCAAAACACGGGATGTAATAGCGGATTCCACCAGTGGTGATACCCCGCTTTATCTTGTGTCCATTGGTGATGTTGCCCTGAAGGCAGTTTCCATGTTAAGGGAACGATCATCTTTGGGACGCCGGAAAATTGAACTCTATGGCGACCGGCTGAGCTACAGAGATATGACCCGGATAATCGGTACGAGTATCGGGATACCCGAACTGCCATACGTGCAGCTTCTCGATATTGATATGCGCAACGATCTGGTCAATCAGGGTTATTCAATAAACATGGCCGATAACTATGTAGAGATGACCCATGCTTTAAGCAGAGGCGCTCTCACCCCGAAACAGATCGATAAATTGACCCCAAACTGCCCCACAAGATTCAAGCAGTTTGTAGACGATGTATTTGTGGAGGCGTATCACTGCGCAGAGCTGGAGAATTAATAAGACAAGTACATCAGAATCAATGGCTGCGGGTGTTATTCCTGAAACCGGGAAAGACACAAGTAGCCTTTTTGTTAACATTATAGAATATGTCACTGACTGTTTTATTGTTGATTTTTAAAAAGCGCACTTTCACCTCAATGTCATTCCTGCGAAAGCAGGAATCCAGTCCTGATAAAAAAAATGAACAGGATGCCTGTTTTCACAGGCATGCCGCCTTCGGGTTCATGTGTTTGTCACAAGAACATCTTCATTTCAAGGTTCATTGCCGTGAAAAGTAAAATATTTGAACACCATTCTACCCCGCTGATACACCGATCTTCTTTTCCTCCTTCCTGCCCGCTGCTTCAAGCAGCCCCGCAATTGCTGCCGCCATAGCATCAACAGCTTCCTGAGAATCAAACGTCAACTGCATCCGGACTTTCCCGTCAGCTTCAACATTTGAAATAGATTTGAGACTCTCCTCAAGTGCCAGTGTAAGAGGACTCCTCTTCTCTTTAGTAACACTTGATGGTATCGATTCCCGGATAAAGGAAAATACCGCGGAGAGCATTTTTCCGGAAGCCTCTGATGCCTTTTCGATGTTAATTACCGATGCTTTATCCTTTTCTTCAGTAACCTCTTCAAGCATGCTCGTATCTACCGGTGCCGGGTCCTTCTCACCAAGCAGCAGTTCCAGTTTCTTCTTAAGATCATCGATATTTGAGCTCATCTCAACCGCTGTGACATCCGACGATGATTCCAGGGCAGCGAGCGCTTTTGAAAGATATGGAACAGTCTCATGATTTGAGAATGAGAGTGGGTATGTTTAAAAGGATACGTTTAATCTGATTTTACTGGATGATTTGGTTTCAGCAGAATCGAGGCTAACAATATGATATGT
This sequence comes from Chitinispirillaceae bacterium, assembly GCA_035382965.1. GTDB lineage: Bacteria > Fibrobacterota > Chitinivibrionia > Chitinivibrionales > Chitinispirillaceae > JAAYIG01. The sequence goes on from DAOTAZ010000083.1 coordinate 2,582, forward strand.
TATATGGATGCGGCTAAGCATTGCTGGTCACATTTTATGGAACTTTTGCAACGATAAATGAGCCATATCTTCAAATTATCGTTCTGAAATAGCTTGGGAATTCTGATGAAAAAAACGTCCATAAAAAAGAACCGCCGGGTACGAGACCCGGCGCTTCCGCTTCACCCAAAATAAATGCAAGAGGACCTTGCATAAGGTAGGATGCCATTAATATAATACCTGAAATTAAAAAAAACAAATTTTATTGCAATGGAGGCTTTTTTCTGTAGGGACCGGTATCGGAATCGGTATCGATGAATATTGATATCGATGATCTTTACCTGCTTTAATTATTATTTCTGCTTTTTATGAATAAATCTATCGATTTCGATGAAAATTTCGATACCGATGCCGATACCGATACCGACCCCGATTATGGAACAGTGTCTGAAAAAGGAAAAATTGCCGGAGCTAAAAAGAAATCTCACCGCTGGAACTGTATTCCCTGATCTCTCTGTCCTTAATCACGAGAAACCGGCTGCAGATTCTGGAGGCAAACTCAATATCGTGTGTTGCGAGCAGGATTGAGGAATCGATCTTCTGAAGGATTTCAGCCAGGGATAGTCTGCCGGGAGGATCGAGTGCTGAGGAGGGTTCATCGAGCAGAAGCAACGATGGATTTGTGACAAGTGCACCCGCAAGGGCTATTCTCTGACGCTGCCCATGGGAAAGCTGGTATGGGGAGAGTTCCGCAGTCTCATCTATACCCAACATCTCAAGTACCGACAAGGCCTTTTCCCGGGCTTCCAGGGGAGCAACACCTTTACGTATAAGGCCGTAGGAGACATCATCGAGTACCCTCGGAAACAAAATTTGGTCCTCCGGAATATTAAAGAGAAAGCCGGTCCTTTCTCTGACCTTCTGAAAATTCCTCTCCTCAAGAGGGATACCATCTACAATAATAGACCCGCTGAAAGGTATAAGCCCCACTGCAGCAAGGAGAAGTGAGGTCTTTCCTGAACCGTTAAGTCCCAGAAGCGCAGCTTTCTCTCCGGGGTAAATTGTAAAGGAAATATTGGATATAGTATCGGTCTGTCTCCGGGGATACCGGATTGAAACAGATTTGAATTCAAGAGCCGCATTCATGATGAGGGTACCAGTCGTAAAACTATAGAAAATGCAAAATACAAAGAGGCGCAGGCCAGGACTGCAAAATCTGCAGTGTGTAATACAGCAGGATCAGACCTGAGAGAAGTATTAATTCCGTAGCCGCGTACTGCCATAGCAGCCGCACTCCGCTCGGCTCTGAAAAGCACCCGTACCATCCATACTACGGGAAAAGAGAAAAGGACTCTCCAGCCCTTTACACCTGAAGTCCCTCTGAAGCGCAGGACTTCTGTAATGCGTGAGGTTTCCTCCAGAAGCAGCATCGTCTGATTAATCAACTGAACAACCAGTGCTGTAAATGATTCAGGAATCCGCAGGAGAACAAGCCCCCGGTGAACATCGTTGATGGAAATAATTGCGACGGTTGATGCGGCGATAAAGAGAGTGCAGGTACTGTGAAGCGCAATTCCCAGGGAATGTGCCAGTTTCCCTTCAAGAGGTGATGAATTGACATTCTGAATGTTTATCCATGGCGTCAACAGAAGAAAGGGAGAAAAAAGTATCAGGGAGGCAACAGCACAGTGCAGAACCATTCTCAGAGGTAATGATGAAAGTAAACACCAGAGGATCGTACCACATAAAAGAGCGACCAGGCCTGTGATAGAATTATGGGGCAGTAAAAGAACGGCTATACCTGTCAGAAGCCCTGAAACAATTTTTATGTGCGGGTTCAGGGATTTCAGAGGCCCATCAGCACATCCCCACACCTGATGAAAGTCCCTCATTTCTTTGCCCTGGATGCTGTTATAAGGTACTCCTTCTCATTATCGGTTGTCTCCTCGATTGCAAATCCGTGAGTTTCGAGCAGCGATGTGATCTCCTGGGCGGGCGCCAGAAGATGGCTCTTTACTGCAGGGGAGGACTGGGAGTGAATTCTGTTTATGTCATTGCGGGAAATTAGATGCCAGATGTGGAGTTTACCACCGGGTTTTAACATGCTGTATAAAAGTTTCCCGGTTCCTTCGGTATTTGTCAGATGAGGCCAGACAGAAAAGCAGATTATTCTGTCAAATGAATCCGGAACAGTTCCCGGTATTTCAACTGATCCATGAATCCAGGTCACACGTGGATCTTTTATCTTTGACCTGGCGGTGTTAATCATTGCCTCTGAAATGTCAATTGCTGTGACTCTGCCATTCTCTTTGAGTCTGCGCAGAAGTGCGGCTGTAAGATTTCCGGTCCCGCAACCAACATCCAGAACATGTTCATCATGCCTGACACCGAAATGCAGAAGTCCTTTGTCAAGGTCGGCCCCGACCTTTTGGAGATCATGCCATGAATCCCATTGCGGTGCTATCGTATCAAAGAATTCTATAACCGATAAGGATGAACTGTGAGTCATTTTGTCTTCTCCTGATTCAGAGGGAATAAGGAAACACCCTGGGAAATTCTTATGATAGCCGGAATCGCGACAATCATCAATACAACACCCGGCCATCCGCTGAGAATTGATGCGCCAGCAACGAATTTTGCCGGAAGTTTCATGAATAGTGACATAAGATAGATAAGCCCCACCCCTGCTGCGCGTCCCAGGATAAGAACCGGCACAAGGATTACAAGCTCATGCAGACGTGGAAAGAAAAGACGTGTTGAGGAAATAATGGCAGACATCATTGAAATCTCTATGCTCATCAAAAATGCGACAGGTGGATAAAACGGAGGCATACCAGTGAGAGCGCCTGAGATAAGAGGGATAAGAAATGATGTGAGTGCTGCTGGAAAGGGTCTGGTGAAGAATGCCAGTGTGACAAGCGGCAGATACATTGGCATGAAGACAGACCCAAGGTGAAAGATGTGGAAAATGAAAGGAAGAAGTATGGCGGCTGCGCCGAATACAGAGCAGAAAGCGATTTCCCTGGGTTTTAGCATTTTTATACCTTTATCGATAATCCACAAAGGAAGTTTAATCCCGGCATGGGGTAATACTTTATGTATTCATATTGACTGTTAAGCAGGTTTCTGATCATACAATAAGGCTCGATTACCACAGACCCGGAACGATATATCCTGAGACGCATTGATCCATCTATGAAAAAGATATCTTTTACCGGATCGCGTTTGTAATTATTCATGTACAAGTCATGCACCCATTCACTGCTGAGTGTAACTTCCAGTACTGATGAATTGATTGGAGAACTGTAAGTGATACCTGTATTGACTTTTGAACCAGGATTCTGCTTGGTATAAAATCCGGCATTCTGCCAGCAGGCTGTGATATAAGCCATTAACGGACCGATATTATCTATGGAAATTTCTGCCTCTATACCCTGGATTTCAAGTCTTCCGATGTTTACCACTTCTGCAGACGGCCACATGCCGAAATAGCGGATCATGTCTTTTCCCCAGGTTTTGAATACGGAACATCCGGCTTTCAGATTCTCAGCCTTTATCTCCATACCTGCATCCCAGTTTAAAGATAACTCCGGCCGCAGATCAGGGTTTGCAACCGGGAAGGGGAGATATAGTTCGCGCAGAGTGGGGATTCTGAAATTCTTTGCGATACGGGAGTGAAAACTTAACGGTTCCAGAGGATTCCAGTGTAAAGAGGCTTTGTACAGAAAGACCGTGCCGTATCTGCTGCTGTAAAGGACTCTGGCTCCGGCTAATCCGCTAAGGTCCATGTCAGTTTCAAGAGCAACCTGTCCGTAGAGGGCTGAGATGGACTGGCTTTTTACTGGTGAGAAGGTATTGGATAGACGATCCTGGACAGTTCCATCTATATACTCACCTGACATTCCTGCAATCGTTTCGATCCATTTTCCTGAGAGAGTGACTTCTGCAGAACCTCCGGCAGTATAGTCCCGGGAAAAGAAGCCATCATACAGCTTATGTTCACCGGTATTTATCCATGGGACAAATGAAAGAGAAACGGAGGATCTGTCATGCTTGAATTGTGCGCTGAAAGAGTTCCGGAGGACTTCGAAGAAATGATCTGTATAAGGGCTGATAACTGTACCAGGATCATTACCTTCAAGGTGGATGAGCCTGTCTCTGAATGAAATCGTGGATTTTTCAGAGAGACGTGTTTTAATGGCAACAGACCCGGCCAAACTGTTTCCCCCGGCTCCGTCCCGGTGTCCATCTGTTGTAAAGGCACTTATTGCCGTTACTGCGTCGATTCTGTTTTTACGGTAAAAGATAGAGAGGTTTTCACGAAAGGTGTTAAAAGAACCCACTGCAACATTATTTTCAAGACAGATTCCCCCTTTTTCAGGCCAGCGGTTCCGGATATCTATCACTCCCATGGCATTTGTGCCATAAAGAACCCCATCGCCACCTTTTATGACTGTCACTTTGTCAATCATCGACGGAAAGAACGCATCGGGAATGGGATGTCCGAAAATTCCCTGATAATCGGGTGCACCATCTTCTACAACAAGTATCTGGGAATTGGGACTTCCGCCCATTCCCCTTATGTAAATCCCTCCGGAGGCACCTGAAGAGATGCCGTGCAGTCCGGTTCCTCTGCTGGTGATGTACACGCTGCCGGATTTCTGCGACAGTTCTTCAAGGGGAGTGGATCTTGCCGTTTCTCTTATCTGTTTTCCTTCTACGACCACTCTTTCTGAAACAGCGGCTTTTGTGAGCGGTTTCTGCCCCCGTACGGTCATTTTGTCAAGATCATGTAATGATGAAGAGCGTGAGAGAGAATCGGATGCTTCGCCGGGTGAACTGGATTCACCGGCATGGAGAGCAGAGAGAACCGAAAAAAGGAGGCAAGATGCAGAGATTGCCGGGATTGACTTCAGATATCTGAAAGGTTTAGTGTCCATAAGGCCCCGGGACAGAAAAATCCTGCTCCATGTCATCTGGAGTCAGTTCGATCAGGAAAAATCCTCTGTCTGCATCTGTTGTACTGATTGTTTTGTAATTGAACCAGATTGGAGTCTGATTGATAATGTCTGTATCCGGGGAAACCCATGACGAATCGCACATGCAGATGCTGTCGATGAGACTGTACCGGCTCTGGTTTCTGCAGAAAGAGTATGTGTCGAGCTTTTTAAAATGAACAGAGCCTTCTCCACGCATACAGCGTCTGAGACTGGTTGACTCACCATAGCGCAACACAGTGTTCCAGACAGTGCCGTTAAAGGAGGGATTCTGGACCAGCACCTCAGGTGCTATTCTGTTGATGATTGCCACTTCCGGTTCAGAGAACATGCAGAAGCAGGAAAACAGAAACAGCAGTGCCGGTATGAATTTACATATAAAGAATATGTGTTTATGCGTTTTTACTGGCATTGCGGATTCAGTTTTCGTTCTGAGTAGGGTCTGAACTGGTATTGAGGCCATAACTCAAGAATTCGATTGTAAAGCTCCTCCGGTATCGGCTCGACTCCCTCGGGGGGACAGGGCCCCTGATGATTGGGGGCATTAAGGTAGATTGTCCGCCTTTGTCCTGCGGAAACCTCTTCTTCAATTTTGCTTGCCAGAGGAAGGCAGTTGTGTGTGCTGCATGATGTATCATCCCAGCATCCGACCATGAGGATATAATCAAGGCCTGGCTCTACCTCAATGGCTTCGCTGGAATCTCCGAGGAGAATCTTACCGAATTGTTTTCCCATGTAACTGCTTTCAGCTATAATCCAGGGCGGTCTTCGATCGAGAGATTTATTGTTGAAATCGTTTTTTAAACGTACAATTGCGGTCTGATTCTCTTGAGAGAAAAAATCACAGGAGAGGAGGCAGACAGCCGGGATGAGGAATAAAGAGAGGATTAACGAAGAACGCATTTTTTGTCCTTTCTGTAGAGTGGTGGTAGCACAAAAATAAGATAAGTAGCACCGAATGGCAAGAATAAATCACATTTTACAATTTCCGGGTTTTTTTGTACCCCTGAAAACTGTATTAAGCACTCAAAATTTCCGGGCTTTTGCTATACTTAGGAGACAACGTATTTCTTGACGAGGTACAAAATCAGGTGTTTTGTATAATCTTCCCAATAGTCTCACTGTCAAAACCAGTAATCTCCTGGATTGACTGCATACTCATCTCTTTCTGGGCCATCCTCCTGATAACTTGGTGCATCAATTCCTCTTTCTGCTCAATCACAGAATCTTTCTGCTCAATTTCCTTCTTTAATTCCCTCTCGATCCTTTCTTTTTCTAACCTTTCTTTCTCACTAAATTTATCCGCTATCGTTGCCATAATTGCCTCACCATCTTTGTGCTCTCTCACCACTATTTCCTTAAACCTATCCATCAACCCACCATCGATCACAGAACTCAGATAGAATATAATGACCCGCAAATAATCACATTCTTTACCTTCAACCTTCATTGATATCCTGATAATTTGCGGTAAAAAACTCAAAATTCCTGGGCTTCTGCTATGTTTAAGAGCCAGAAGAAGCATCTTGAGTTTCCCCGTTCCTTTCTCCATGGGAGAACCGTCTTCCATCTGCTCCGGATCAAAAAACCATAAATCCAGCATTAAAAAATGGAAGTCCGGGACAGTCTCTTCGACTCCCTCTATGATTGCGATCGCATCCTTCATGCTATTGCCGGATTTACAAGGTCTGCCGCTATGGCATATTACAATCGGGATTACCTGTGGCAGAAGTCCTCCTGCTCCGTTTTGCATCTCATGTTGTTGCCAAATCTTCACGATATAGTTTAATAGTTGGAAATGGATCCTTTTATCCGGTGTACTCTTATGCTCAAAGAGCAGATATACCCATTGATCATCTCCCGGTATTTTTGCACGATAAATGACATCTGAACGATATTCCCTGAGGTTTTCATTGAGCCAGTTTTCTTTTACAATCTCTAATGTTTCCCAGACGAAACGGTTTTGAATTCTTGAAGGCAGTGTTAATGAGGAGAGTTTCCGGGCAACATCAATATCCTGCATCGATTCACGAAAAAGACGATCGTGGGCTTGCTGAATTTTAATGAGATCCTGATTGTCTTTTGGAACCATATTGCGTATTCCTCTCTGTCTTCTTGCAAGATGGTTTATTACTGTTCTGAATATAAATTGAACAGGACTCAGTATTTGAGCCAGTTTTCAGGGTCGGATTCTGTTTTCGAAGATAGTATTGAAGCCTGGAAACTGTCTGCTTCCATAATCCGCTCAGTTTCAACCCTTTTTCGGCAATATATTTGCTTCCCAATAATGGCGACCTGCAAAACAGTTCATTTTCTGATTATATGGAGAGTAGATCATGAGTCTTGAAGAGATGAAGATTCAACTGGAACGAAAAACCTCCGGGAGTGCGCAGAAACTTGACAGGCTACATTACAGAAGACAGTTTTTGATTGCCGTTGAACCGGTTGAGGAAGTATACGGTTGGGATTGCATGAAGATAAACCGGTATTTTTTGTATGCTCATCCTGATCTTGAAATAAACTGCTTTACGCACTTTGTTCTTATAGGTAATATTTACGACTATGAGGTGCCGGAAAAGAACAATGGTGATATCCTGGTTGATATTGTAAAGCATGGTGGAGGCAGGAGAGAACTGTTTTCATTCATGAAAAAATATGCGGGATGTTATGTACTCTTTATAGCCAGTGACAAACCAATAATTTTCCATGATGCCAGAGGTTTAAGAGAGATATACTACTGTACCGGTGAAAACCGGATTGTCTGCGGATCGCAGCCTAACCTTATAGCGGAATACAGCAGACCTTCGATAACTCATAGAACTGATCAGGCTTTTTTTGATTTCTATAAGAACTTTGCAAGGGACTCACAATGGGTTGGTGATGAGACCCCATACATGGGAATCAAACATCTGCTTCCAAACCACTCTCTCGATATTAATTCACGCACAGTATTCCGCTACTGGCCTGATGAACCGGTAAGGAAGCTTAATGTTAGAGATTCTGTGGAAAGAAGCTGCAGCTTCCTGAAGGGTATAATGAAGTCTGTTGTTAACCGCCAGTCAACTGCCATGGCTGTAACAGCGGGAAATGACAGCAGAATCCTCCTGGCTGCCTCAAGAGAACTGGTTAAGGATATTTATTTTTTTGTCAACGATATTAATCTTGGTCCTTCACATCCGGATATCTATGTACCTGAAAGGCTTTTTAAAAGCATCGGTCAACCATTTTCTATCCATAAAGAAGATACCGGTGTTGACGAAAAATTCCGGGAATATTATCAGAAAAATGTATGCCTTGCTGAGAGCAGCAGAATCTCCTATATCTACAATATTTTTCATAAAAAACTCGCAGATAAGATATTGGTGCTGGGGGTGAGTGAAATTGGAAGATTGTTTTTTGGGAAAGAGCCCCGGAAAGTAACAGCTCTCCGTATGGCATCGAAACTTGGATACGAAGGGAGCAGTTATGTACTCAGCCAGTGTGAATCATTTAAAAATG